>CAYTND010000314.1:0-3505 GCA_964438965.1 uncultured Pirellulales bacterium | reverse complement strand
CCTTACAGCGGTCCGTCGCCAGACCAACCTACCTGTTATGACTGACGTTCACGAACCGGCCCATGCGGCTGTGGCCGGCGAGATTGTGGATTGTCTCCAGGTGCCTGCTTTTCTGTGCAGACAGACCGATTTGCTTTTCGCCTGTGCACGAACAGGCAAACCGGTAAACGTAAAGAAAGGCCAATTCCTCTCTCCCGCTGAGATGAAAAACGTGGTCGAAAAGATTCGTGCCTGCGACAACGAAAAAATAACACTCACAGAGCGGGGTACGTTCTTCGGCTACAACCGGCTGGTCAACGATATGACAGCTATCGAGCAGATGAAGAAGCTGGGTTATCCGGTTGTTTTCGATGCTACCCATAGTACGCAGCAGCCCGGCGGACTCGGCAACGCCAGCGCAGGCCGACGGGAAATGGCCCCAATACTTGCCAAAGCGGCAATCGCAGCCGGCGCGAACGGCCTTTTTATCGAAGTCCATACCGAGCCGGAAAAGTCAAAATCAGACGCCGCCTGCATTATGCCGATAGACTGGCTCGAAGATTTGCTGAAAACCTGCAAAAAAATATTTGAGGTCGTTCGCGGGTAAAAAAGTGGCTTCTGAGAAAAAAAATTTCTATGGGCCGGTGCCTTCGCGAAGGCTGGGTCTGAGTTACGGCGTTGATATCGTGCCGTTCAAGGTCTGCACGCTCGACTGTGTCTATTGCCAGCTCGGCAAAACCACTGACAGGACAATAAAGCGAAAGGACTATGGACCCATCGAGCCTATCTTGGCCGAGCTAAGAGAGATTGTGGCCGAAGGCTTGGAAGCTGATTTTATCACTATCGCAGGTTCCGGTGAGCCAACGTTGAATTCACGGCTCGGTGAACTTATAGACGGCATAAAGAAAATTACCGATATTCCCGTGGCTATATTAACCAACGGCACTTTGCTGTACAAAGAAGATGTACGGGCAGATTGCGCAAAGGCTGATGTAGTGATGCCTTCATTGGACGCCGGTGATGAACAGACTTTCCAGAAAGTAAATCGCCCACACAGAGATATTAGTATCGAAAACCTGATTTCGGGTTTATGCGCATTCAGAGATGAATTTGCCGGCCGGATATGGCTCGAAGTGTTTTTTGCCGAGGGTCTAAATACCGAAGCCGAGCAAATTGCTAAAATCAAGGACGCCATAGAACTCATTCGTCCCGACAAAATCCAGCTTAATACAGCCGTGCGACCCACGGCCGAGGCCGACATCAAAAAACTGGATGCCGAAAAGCTGCAAGCTATAGCTGCACGCCTGGGCCCGAAGTGTGAGGTCGTAGCTGATTTATCACTGAGCCACCACGGCAGGGGCCTTGAAAATAAAGCCGAAGATGTATTATCAATACTGAAACGCAGGCCTTGCTCGCTGAATGACATATGCTCAGGCCTGGGCATCGGCCGTAACGAAGCCTTGAAATATGTCACCGGCCTTCAACACAAGGGGATTATTCACTCCGAGAAAAAAGACGGAAGAACCTTCTTCAAGGTCAATTAAGAGCAAAGCTCTCCATTCCCTTGCGGTCAGACAGTACAAAATATATCCAAATTTAACCTTAATCTGGCAACATTCACATTCATTTTTGTAAAGCTAAACGCCTTATTGGCCGATAAAAGCGTTGTAGTGTTTTTCACAATGTCGATTTTATCACATTTGTTGAAGAAAATTGAAGTTTGGACTTTAGTAAGTTCGTTTTAGGCCGATAACAAACGTAGGTGTTTATAGCAATACTTAACGGATTATATTTGTCAACCGATTTTGACTGAAGTTAAAGCTGCCTGTAGTTAGTAATGAAAAGAATGAAGCGACAACTGGTTTTGAACAAGGGAGTAGAGAAGTTTATATTTCGTTACGAGAACGGCTGCGAGGATGAACTTCTGGATGCTCTGATTGAGCAGGCAAAGGACAAGCGGACGGACTTCGATTGGTTTGATGCAGCCGTGCTGAGTTTCAAACTGACACAGTCGCTTATTGGCCAGGCGGATGAACTCTTAGACGAAAATACAGATGCCCAGATTCATGCGAACTAATCTTGATGGCATCTGTCAAGGTACTAATCAGTACAATTGTGTAATTTTAGAAAATTAAGAAAACCCCCGATAAATTAAACAGGTAGGTAGATTATGGAAGCGAGTTTAACAGTCCAAAAGTTTTTAGATTACTTGAAGTATGAAAGGCGCTTCTCCGAACACACAGCCAAGTGTTACGGCGCCGACCTGACACAATATGGTGAGTTTTTAGTAGTGGGCGTTTCCGATGGCAGACCGCCGGATACCGAGCCGATTTCACTGGCCGGGCAACAAGGCAACTCGGCCACAGCCGTGGCAACGCAGGCTAATACAAAAGTTGACGAGCTACTTCTTTCTGCAGGCACAGATATTGTCAGAACGTATCTGGCTTTTCTAAATGAGAAGCAGTATTCAAAGGCAACCATAGCCCGCAAACTCGCCACTCTCCGGAGCTTTTATAAGTTTCTTGTTAAAAGAAACCAGCTCACCTCCAATCCGGTTGTAGCTGTCAGAACTCCAAAACAGGAGAAAAAGCTGCCGCGATTTCTTGATTATGAAGAAATAAAGAAATTACTCGATACGCCACCACAGGATAACTGGCTCGGTGCCAGAGACAGAGCCATTCTGGAAACGCTTTACAGTACCGGCATAAGAGTCAGTGAGCTTGTGGCGCTAAATATGGACGATATAGACTTCCTGGGTGAAATCGTGCACGTCAGAGGCAAAGGCAAAAAAGAAAGAATCACACCTATCGGCTCATCCGCCTTGCAGGTCATCCAGTATTATATGGAGTACAGGAATAAACGAGCACAAAATAACACTAACTTTGACTCCAAAGTTCTGTTCGTAAATAAGCACGGCAGACGGCTCAGCACTCGCAGCGTCCGTCGTAAGATGGACAAATACCTTAAAATGGCCGGACTGGACCCGGCAATCAGTCCGCATACTTTGCGTCATAGTTTCGCAACGCATATGTTAAACAACGGTGCTGATTTAAGGAGTGTCCAGGAGCTGCTCGGCCATCAGTCCCTGTCAACGACCCAAATTTACACACATCTTACAACGACAAAGCTCAAAGACGTCTATGAAAACGCTCATCCGCGAAGTGGCGGCAACGGCGAGCACAAGGAAACTAATGACTACTGAGCTTTGTGTTATTAACAGAACCTAAGACCGAACCTTAAAATTTGTTTGAGGTTGTTCCTAACGGCGAATAAAAAGGCCGCTTTTCAAAGCGGCCTTTTTTTATGGAATCCCACAATTTATTGAGGCTTATTTAGCCGTCGTCGGTAAGCTTGCCCTGAGCGAAGCCGAAGGGACGACGTTTCATGCTCGTCATTGCGAGCACCGCAAAGCTCTCTCCCCATCTCACCAATTACCAATTATCAACACAAAAGGGGCCTATACCGATTGATTCGGTATAGGCCCCGAATTAACGCGAATCCGTTGCCCTGTCGTTTGTCGCCGTCA
>CAYTND010000313.1:0-3512 GCA_964438965.1 uncultured Pirellulales bacterium | reverse complement strand
GTCGTCATTTCTTACGATGAACTTCACTGGAGCGTCAACATATACTTCGCTGTCGGGAGTGAAAAAAGAGATGCGTATCGCCGTGCCGCTGCAGGTGGTTGCGGTGGTGCTTGGGATGGGGATGTGGATGGTTGGCAGATTTGTTTAGAAGGAAATTGGAATATGAAGGGACAGACATATCTTAAGAATGTAGTTACTCTTGAACTGGATATTGATAAATGTATAGGATGTGGTTTGTGTGCTACTGTTTGTCCTCACAGAGTTTTTGAAATGAAGGAAAATAAGGCTGTCGTTGTGGATGCAGACGCATGTATGGAATGTGGGGCGTGCAGCCTTAATTGCCCTGCAGAGGCAATTAATGTTAGATCAGGGGTAGGTTGTGCGGTTGCGGTTTTCAAGGGGATACTGAGAGGCGGCCAAGCAAACTGCGATTGTGACAGTGAATCGGATTAGGGCGTTGTTAACCAGAATCTTTGTTCGCTTAGGTCCATCTTTTTTATATGACCAATCTATTTCTTGCCAAATAGCAATTTTCCTCTTAACATAATCCCCATTACAATTGAAGGAAGTTACTGATATTGTTACCAGCTCGTATAATAGCGTATAGCATTTGGCAGATAGATTCTTCGCTTCGTTCAGAATGACAAGGTATATGACTATGAAGCTAAGTTGGGCCAGTCGGATTACGATTCTCAGGATATTGTTGATAATTCCCTTTGTCAGCTTTATGTTGAAGATAAATGATACCGCACTTAGCCCTGGCGTACAGAACGCAATGCGGTATGTTTCGATTGTTATTTTTTTGGCTATGGCGATTAGCGACGGTATTGACGGCTATTTGGCCCGCAGGAAAAAGCAGGTTACAAAGCTCGGTGCATTTCTTGACCCAATTGCGGACAAGTTACTGATGACCTGTGCGTGTCTGCTGTTGGCCTCGCAGCGGGGACATGTGAAAGGTTTCCTGCTGCCGCCGACGGTTGTGGTTTTGATAATCGGCAAGGACTTATTTTTGTTGATTGGTTTTACTATTGTTTATTTTATAACTTCACGGATTCACATCGTTCCTGTATTCATTGGCAAACTTGCCACTACCCTGCAGTTGTTGATGGTGGCGGGAATTCTGATTGCTCCTGAGGTCTCTGTTATTTTGCCAAGCTGGATTTGGTTCTTGCGTTTTCTCTGGTGGTCGGCCGCCGGTACCGCTATTTTGGCAACGCTTATTTACATTCGCAATGGAAGTCGATATATTGAACAGTACGAACAAAGCCTGACGAACAATAGCCCTTAGTTAATAGTATTTAGAACCGGCGACTCGCAACTCGAAACCCGAAACACGAAATGTCAAGTACGAGATACGAACGTGGCAGTACAATTTAGCGAAATACCGGAGGTACTGGAAGAGCTTCGCCGCGGCAGGATGATTGTCCTCGTTGATGCCGAAGACCGTGAGAACGAAGGCGACCTGGTCTGTGCCGCCGAGAAGGTAACACCCCAGATTATTAACTTTATGGCCACGTTCGGCCGTGGTCTTATTTGCCTGCCGCTCACCGCCGAGAAATGTGATTCGCTTGGCTTGTATCCGCAGACGGTTGATAACACGGCTCGCTTCGGGACGGCTTTTACGGTCAGTATTGATGCAGCCGAAGGAGTAAGCACTGGTATCAGCGCCGCTGACAGGGCACAGACAATTTTGGCGGCGATTGCAGATGATGCTAAGCCGAGCGACCTTGTTCGTCCCGGTCATGTATTTCCACTTCGGGCACGTGAAGGTGGCGCACTGGTTCGAGCCGGCCAGACAGAAGGTGCAGTTGATTTGATGCGCATGGCATCTCTAAACCCGGCCGGTGTCATCTGTGAAATTATGAACGAAGACGGCTCGATGGCACGAGTGCCTGAACTGTTGAAGTTCTGCGAAAAGCACAATCTCAAAATTGCTTCGATTGCCAAGCTCGTAGAATATCGTCTTCAGCGGGAAAGTCAAATCAAGCGCCTTGAGTGCGTTAATTTACCTACCGACTACGGAGAATTTACGCTCATTGGCTATGAGAGTATTACTTCAGCCGAGCCCCATCTGGCATTATGCAAAGGCGGTATCGGCCGGCTCGATGACAACGGCAAACTCATCGAGCACGACGAGCCGGTGCTGGTCAGGGTGCATTCGGAATGTATGACCGGCGATTTGTTTCATTCGCAGAGATGTGAGTGCGGGTATCAATTGATAACCGCGATGAAGATGATAGAACAAGCCGGCAAAGGTGCTTTGATTTATCTGCGGCAGGAGGGCAGAGGCATCGGCCTGACAAACAAACTCCGAGCTTATAAACTTCAGGAGCAGGGGCTTGACACTGTTGAGGCCAATTTGCAGTTGGGCTTTATGGCCGACAAACGCGATTATGGAATTGGGGCTCAAATCTGTCGCGATTTGGGGCTCAAGAAAATACGCATCCTGACAAACAATCCAAAGAAGATTAGTCGTCTTGAGGTTTATGGTATAAGGATTGTTGAGCAGATACCATTAAGGGCTGAACCGGGCGAGCACAATATTGACTATTTGAAAACGAAAAAACACCGCCTTGGCCACATGCTTGACGAGGATTTATGAAGTCAGAAATCAGAAGTCAAAAGTCAGAAGTCAGAAATCAGAAGCCAGAAACTGTCCTCTGTCTTCTGTCCTCTGTCGTCTGTCTTCTGGCGATGCTTTTGGCAAACGCTGGTTGCGAGCAGTTTCCGGGGCTTCCTGGACTTACCGCTAAGACCAGTAACGATATTAAGGAGCTTTCTGTTTATTCTCGTTATGCCCCGGCGAAAGTCAATATTATGCCGTTAACTGAATTTATCAGCGCCGGCGGTACCCAGCAGGTCGAAATAAAGCCTTATGTCAGTTTGCTGGATTCTTTTGGTTCTCAGATAAAATCACCGGCTGTATTTCGTTTTGAATTATACCAAAGAGTTCTGCGCTCCGCTGAGCCCAAGGGCAGGAGAGTAATTATTTGGCCGGATATTGATTTAACCGACCCTGCTGCAAATAATGGATACTGGCGGGATTTTTTAAGGGCTTACGAATTCGACTTACCTTTCGAGCCGGACGCAAGCCAAAGCTACATATTACAGGTAACGTGTCTGTGCCCAAACGGCAGACGCATTTCTGCCGAATTTGCCCTTAAATTAACAAAATAATGTCTCCCCGCTACGGTCTCGGCCTTCGCCGAGACGGGCGCCGAAACAAGTCCCACAGCCGATTACACAGATTACACTCCTCAGAAATTGTTGTTTTTTGCTGGTGGCAAAATTGTTGCCATAATGGCGGCTTTGCACAGATTTTTCTTGACGAAGGGGCAGTTAATATAGTATAAATAGAATTGATGAGGATTGTGTCAATGTAAGTGTGCCCTGAATTAGCCATAGCCTTGAGCGTAGTCGAGGGGCTGAATGGGTGTGTATCCTTGGATTTTGTTTTCTGATATGCCGGTTTTAGCAGTTTTTCGCAGGAGAAATCAAGCTTCTTACATTTC
>CAYTND010000312.1:0-3517 GCA_964438965.1 uncultured Pirellulales bacterium | reverse complement strand
TGGGCTGACTTAAAAAAGCCGCCGTTCCTTTCGCGGGAACGGCGGCTTTTTTTTATTGTTTTTTCGGCGCCCTCGCGATAAGGGCTGACAAAAAGGAGGTAAGAGAACAAATGAAGTGGATAGTTTTTGAAGAGCAAATGGCGATTTTTGGAATTGGAGGAGAAAAAATTATGGCTTCGGGGAGATTGATGAAATTTAGAAATCTGGTCTGTTTAATCGCTGCTTTGACAATAATAAGTACGGCAAATGCTGATATAGCCACCTTTGAAGACCTGGCTTTGCCGCCTGAATCATACTGGAACGGTTCAGACGAGTCGGGCGGCTTTACCAGCGGCAGTGCCTACTTCAACAATAATTATAATTCTGCCTGGGGTTCGTGGGACGGCTTTTCTTATTCGAACATCACCGATACCACGACAGCAGGGATGGCGGCCCAGTATAACGCTATTACAGGAGCAGGCCAGGGCAATTCGGACAACTATGCTATCGGTTATGTCGGCTGGGCTTCGCTGCCTACTATTACGTTAGACACTGCCGATGTTGTTGAGGGCTTGTATGTAACAAATAACAACTATGTCTGCTACGCGATGCTTAATGGCGATGCCTTCTCTAAAAAGTTCGGCGGTGACAGCGGCAATGACCAGGACTGGTTCATGCTGACTATTACGGGCAAAGATGTTGACGGCGTTGTGACGGGCACGGTTGATTTCTACTTAGCTGATTACCGGTTTGCGGACAATAGCGCCGATTACATCGTGAACACGTGGCAATACATTGATTTGACTTCATTAGGCGCGGTAAAGAGCCTGGAGTTTACCTTGAGCTCAAGCGATGTCGGTGATTGGGGTATGAATACGCCGGCGTATTTTGTGGTTGATACCATTATGGAAAAGTCAGCGTTTGTATATGCCGAGACTTATACCGAAGCTGGGATAAATGGATACATAGATCCCAACAACAACTGGGGACATGCCGGTCCGCAGGACCCCAACGCGGTTATAAACCCGATATTTCGGGGCTGGGCCACAGAGGTAGTAAGTTATCAACCCGCACCAGGACTGGCCGCTCAATGGTCCGACCCTAACATGGCCTTAGGGCCGGTTACCGGCAGTAATGTAGATATTGTCAGCTTAGGTGATTTAAGTCAGCAGCAAATCAGCCAGGGTGTGCCGCCCGGCCACATAACCTTGCTATTCAGCGAACCGATTCGTCAGGGGGATGGCTATGATTTTGTAGTTTTCGAGAACGCTTTTGTTTCCAGTGCAAACTGGGGCAATGGCTCCGTTGCAGGGCAGATGTTTGCTGAGTTAGGATATGTGGAGGTATCTTCCAACGGTGAGGATTTTGTCAGATTTCCTGCGGTTTCACTGACAGCCGAACCTGTGGACTTTTCGTTCGGCACCATCGAGATTAGCAACGTCTATAATCTTGCCGGCAAGCATCCCAATGCTTATGGCATTTGCACCGGCACGCCTTTCGATTTGCGGGAAATTGCCGATGACCCGGATGTCGTATCAGGCCTTGTCGATATCAACGATATAAAATATGTGCGGATAGTCGATATACCCGGCAGTGGAGATTTTTACGATGAAGCTTTGGCGCACATAGACCCCAACACCTGGCCTGTTTGGGATTACTATGCGAACAATCATCCGATTTACGATGCCTGGGATACATCATCAGTACCACTATATCCTTCAGGCGGCTTTGATTTAGAGGCGATAGGCGTTCTGAAAGAACAAAAGTATAGTGCTGATATCGATTTGAATGGTGTGGTTGATGTGTTTGATTTTGAGCTGTTTATCTCAGCTTTGGACAGTCACTTCGGCCAGCCGAACTGGATAGCCGGATGTGATTTGGCAGAGCCCAAAGACTTAGTTATCGACCTCTCTGACTTTGCTGTTTTAGTTGATCAATGGCTCAAAACTGAACAATGGCGTTATTGATGATAAGTTTGCTTTGATTAAATCTATGTGTAACCAAAAACAAAAAGCTTTTACATTGATTGAGATACTGGTAGTGATTTCGGTGATTGCCTTGCTAATGGCCATATTGCTGCCGGCATTGACCGCAGCAAGGTCCCGGACGCAGGGTTTGGTCTGCAAGTCTAATCTTCGCCAGCTTTTGATAGCAAGTATCGGCTATGCCACTGAAAACGATGGTTTTTATGTTCCGGCTGCGAGTGATATGTGGGACAGCGCAGGTCTGCATCGCTGGCACGGCGTAAGGGACGCTCTCGATGAGCCTTTTGATGCGGGCAGAGGTCCTTTGGTTGGGTATCTGGCTGACGGCCGGGTCAAAGAATGTCCGGCAAAAGTGGGTTTTGTGAAGGGAGAGAATTGGAATGCAAACTTTGAACAAGGCTGCGGTGGTTACGGTTACAATATGACTTATATCGGCAGTCGTATCTGGCAATGCGGTATTAACAGCGTGCAAGCCTGGAAAGATGCCTATGCCCGGACAGCTCGTATGACGGAGATTGCTGGGCCGGGTGAGACGTTGATGTTTGCAGATGCAGCGATTTCTAATGACGGAAGGTCTCTGATTGAATATTCATTTGCCGAGCCGCCTTTTACTGTTAGCGACGGCCAGGCTGTAACGAGCTTTTACATGTCACCGTCCATTCATTTCAGGCACAGGGGCCGTGCGAATATTGGCTGGACCGACGGTCACATTGAGCCGCGAGATATGGCAAAGTTTGGCGATAAAAATGTCTATGGTGTCAATTCCGCTGATATGAAATTAGGATGGTTTGAGCCGATAAACAACACTCCGTTTGACCTGGAATAAAAGGCACAATGTCAGCAGCCGGATATGAAATACCAGATGCCTGACTTTGTTTCGATATAGATATTTGTATCTACATCCTTTCCTGGGTGGTAACTGAGCACTGAGGAATTTAAAATACGGATATTCGCCTGTGGCAGAATCAGTAAGCAATTAAAAGGGGCCTATACCGAATTGTTTGGTATAGACCCCGAATTGCCTGCACATGTGTAACCGCGGGTACAAGTAACGCGAATCCGTTGCCCTGTCGCTGTCAATCCCACATCAATAGAGCGTGAACCTAAGCTCAATTAACGCCGAACACGGCAACGTCGTTTAGTCAACGTCATCCGTAATCACAATAGCGTCAAGCAGCGCACCATCTTCACGGCGAGCGATTTCCAGTGTGTGCGCCCCAGCCGGCAACGTGATTATTACAACCTGGTTGCTGTGATCGTTACTGTGAACCTCGTCCCAGTGCCATTCGTCGCCATCAGAGATGTCATTAAATCTAATCCACCCGCTTCCGTGGGTTCCCGGACTGTAATCAGTAGCACCCGGGATCCGCACCCAGAATGAGTTGCTGCCTCCAGTGATGATCACACGAAATAGGATTTTATAGGTTCCGCCATTAGCCGTAAAGTTGTAAGTTGCGATACCGTCAGCAGGCGGATTGTCATTTTCATCGCCGATGCCATCGTCTGTGCCAATGTACTTTCCACCCGATGCCAGAGGGTCATCATAAGTCTTC
>CAYTND010000311.1:0-3522 GCA_964438965.1 uncultured Pirellulales bacterium | reverse complement strand
GCGTTGAACTTGACCGGATTAAACTTCTTTGTAAGCGGTTCATATTCCGAGACGGGTATGTCTGCTCTTTCCATAATCCACTCACCGATACCGTCGATCCTCTTACCTTTCCACTCGCCGGCCGGTATAGCGTAAAGGCCCCAGTGGATAAACATACCGAATCTCGCCTCCCGCCACCACTTCATCCGTTCGTCTTTGCTCAGCGGGCGTTTTTCCCCGAGTAGGTTAAGGACAGGTAATTGAGCCGCTTCTTCCAGACAACCGGCAATCACTAACATAGACAGTGCCGCGATTATTATCACCGCGTTTACCTTGCCCCTGAAGGTGCTATCGTAGTTACGAAGCTGGATTGTTTTGTTGTCCATTATTTTGACTCTTTGTTCTATCGAACGAACTTTGCGTTACGCCTGTTAGTCCTAAGGACTCCGCCGCAAGGCGTCCCTTACGGGACTTACGGAGAAGCGTATGTATCCATATTAAATCAGCACTGGGTGGCACCCTCAAACCCTGGCCTGAGCTCGTCGAAGGCTTGTTTGGGGGTGTTAGAAACCGTTCCGGCTTTCTTCCTTACATCATACCGCCCATGCCGCCCATTCCTCCCATGCCGCCGCCCATGCCGCCCATTCCTCCCATGCCGCCGCCCATACCTGGGCCGCCAGGAGGCATTTCTTCTTTTTCCGTGGGCTTTTCGGTAACGAGGCAATCCGTCGTCAACAGCAGGCCGGCTATGCTCACAGCGTTTTGCATAGCAATTCGGGTAACCTTTGCAGGGTCGATTATACCGGCTTTCAGCATGTCTTCGTACTTGTCAGCGTTGGCGTTATAACCGAAGCCGCCTTTGCCTTCAGCCACTTTGTTGACTACGATATTTGGGGTTGCCCCGGCGTTGTATGCGATGTAGTAGCACGGCATTGAAAGTGCCTTTGCAAGAATATCGGCGCCGGTTTGCTCATCGCCTTTGAGTTTCAGCTTTCTCACCGCATCGATACAGCGGATTAGAGCTACGCCTCCGCCTGGCACGATACCTTCTTCGATAGCTGCTCTGGTGGCGTGCAGGGCGTCTTCGATTCGGGCCTTTCTTTCTTTCATTTCCACTTCGCTTGCAGCGCCGACATTGATTTGAGCCACACCGCCGGTAAGTTTAGCCAATCGTTCCTGGAGTTTCTCACGGTCATAGTCACTGGTTGTAATTTCTATTTCGTCTTTTATCTGCTTGATTCTGCCGTTGATACCTTGCTGGCTGCCCGCACCTTCAATAATGATTGTATTGTCGTTGTCGATGGTTATCTTTTTGGCCTGGCCGAGCTGTTTTATGCTGATGTTTTCCATCTCGATGCCTAAGTCTTTGAAGATAGGCTCTGCACCTGTCAGTACTGCTATGTCCTGCAGCATCGCTTTTCTGCGGTCGCCATAACCGGGCGCTTTGACGGCTGCAACCTGCAGCACGCCTTTTAACTTATTAACTACCAGTGTTGCTAATGCCTCACTCTCAACATCTTCTGATATTATCAGCAATGGCTTCTTAGCGTTTGCAATCTTCTCAAGCAGCGGTATGAGCTTAGCGACATTACTGATTTTCTCCTCATAGACAAGGATGAATGGTTTTTCTAATTCGCAGACCATATTTTCAGTGTCGGTTGCGAAGTGCGGCGAAAGATACCCGCGGTCGAACTGCATACCTTCGACGAATTCAACGGTCGTCTCAAAACTTTTGCCCTCTTCAACCGTGATAACGCCGTCTTTGCCGACCCGCTGAAAGGCTTTAGCCATAATCTTTCCGATTTCTATATCGTTGTTAGCTGATACCGAGGCGATATTGATTATGTCATCGGCTTTGGTGATATCGATCGGTTTTGCCAGCGAGGACAGCTTATCGGTTACCACCTTCGCCGCTTTTTGCATGCCGCGGTTCAACGCCATGGCGTCTGCACCGGCTGCAAGGTTTTTGTATGCTTCTTTAAACAGTGCTTCGGTGAGTACCGTGGCGGTTGTTGTCCCGTCACCGGCGATTTTAGAGGTTTTGCTCGCAGCTTCCTTTACTAATTTAGCGCCGAGGTTCTCGTTCTTGTCGATAAGGTCGATTTCTTCAGCAACCGTTACCCCATCTTTGGTTACGGTTGGGCCACCCCAGCTTTTATCGATGACGGCGTTTCGGCCTCTTGGACCAAGGGTTGGTTTTACGGCTGCGGCGAGTTTTTCCACGCCCGCCAACAGGCTGGCCCTTGCATCGGATTCAAATGCTAATTCTTTGACTGCCATAATTACTTGCCTCCTAAAATTGTCTGCCCTACAAGAGATTCAATCGTTAATTTACGCATAACTTATACCAGATGTGCAAAAGATATACCAGCTTTTGTACAGATAGAGGGCTATTTTAACCTGTTTGCGATAAGTAGCTTATTGACAACCAACTATGGAATTTAAAAATTGACAATAAGAGCAGTACAGCGGGATTTATCGACCGAAAAAATGCCAATTTTGGCATTGAAAGGCGGGGTAATACGCCAAACTGACAGGGACCATCGTATTGTGTATTGCCTCAGCGGCGTTTACAACGCTGCTTTGTTTTGATGGGAATTGCGGATTTGGGTGTTGTATAAAGTAACGAGAACCACTTATAGTGTGTACGTATTTAGCCCGAATTTGGGTTTTTTAGCCCAGAAACCGGCTTCTTTGAGAAATTCAGATGTTTTCTCAGTCCTTGAGAAAGCCAATAGCTGGGATAAATGCCCACAAACGCGGATTTAGTGCGCTAAACCGTATCGCAAGCCTAACCGCTTAACATTTATTGCTTTTGGCAGCGCAAGCGACTCGAACAGCCCCGTTACAAGTCAAAAACCCTCATATGAGGCTATCTCGTCAATAGTCGTGATAACCTCACGTTTGTAATGACCAGATGTTTCTTTTTTCTTACTCTTGCTGCCGTTCACTCTGCTGCGGTGCACTGGGTGTCTCTTGATAGCTCGGAGAGGGCTCTTGCGAATCTTCCGGCTGCTCAGTACAGTTTTCGGGACACGATTGCTGCTGGGAGCTACCTTCTTGCCATGACTGTTCTGAACTGCTTTCAGGCCATTGCTGTGATTGTTCGGATGCCTCAGATGGTTGCTGGGATTCACTATTATGCTTGAAAGCGTTGATGATTTTCTCAAATAAGTTCCAGGACATTTTTAACCTCCTTACCAAATTGCGTTTTTACTTTTGCTTTTAGTGGTTTTTCGGCCTTATTATGCACCATAAAGGCCACTATCACCCTGTTTTCGGCTATTTTTGGCAAAGACTTTATCAGGAAGCAAGATATTTTCGTACCAAATGCTGGGTATGGCTGATGCTTTATTGCGTATCAAGTACCTATCCAGATGGGGATACAGATGCGATAAAATAGATAATATGGAGGACGAGCATTTTTTAGTTTTTTTTGGCTTTTTCTCGTATTTTTCTGGAAAAATTCGCACTTTTTTAACCACAGATTTCCCGAAAGACACGGGGAAGCAGACATCCGGAAACGACACCGGAGCTTTCACA
>CAYTND010000310.1:0-3524 GCA_964438965.1 uncultured Pirellulales bacterium | reverse complement strand
TGAGAAACTCGACATTCCACAGTTGGCTGGGAAAAAAGTTTACATTGACTTTGCCAATCTAAAGAGCTACGACGCCGAATACGTCAAGGCGGCAGTGCGAGCGCGTTTTGCCGAAATCGGTGCTCATCTTGTGGATGATGCCGAACAGGCTGACTATGTGGTGGAGATAAGTTCGGGCGCACTCGGCACAGAATACAAAAAGGCCCTTTTGGGCATCCCGTCAATTCCAATTCCCAATTCATCTGTGCAGACACCTGAACTGGCATTAGCCCGCGGCATAGAGCAAACGGGCATTGCGAAACTGCTCGTGCTTGTCCACTCCAACGGCAAAGTTGTCAGCACCGGCCACTATTACGGCAAAGTTGAACGTGACGAAAATTTTGTGCTTTTGTTTAGATGGCAGTCCAAGGACGATATCCGCACACGCTGGGAAGCCGCGGATGAAAAACTCAAAGCTAAATCGACTCAACAGACTGATTAAAAACCACAGGATTTTCAACACCCATTGTTTCTTCAATAACGAAAAGTCCAACAGGGAAAAAATTAGAATTGGTCCAGGAATCGCAGGTCGTTCTCGAAAAACAGGCGAATGTCGGTTATGCCGTACTTTCGCATAGCCAGCCGTTCTATTCCGAAGCCGAACGCCCAGCCGGTATATTTCTCGCTGTCTATCCCAACTGCGTCAAAAACGTTCGGGTCAACCATACCACAGCCGCCCATCTCTACCCAGCTTTCTTTGCCGCTCTTATCTTTTAGCAGCAAATCAACTTCGGCACTCGGCTCGGTAAACGGGAAAAAACTCGGACGAAATCTCCATTTCGTATCGGGACCCAAAAAGGTATGGATAAACTGCTCAATGGTGGTCTTCATATCCACCATACTAACACCCTCATCGACAACCAGGGCTTCAAGCTGGTAAAACATATACATATGTGTCGCATCGACTGTGTCCGGGCGATAGACCCGTCCCGGTGCAACAACTCGAATGGGCGGTTTGGTATGCTCCATAACACGGATTTGAATCGTGGATGTCTGGCTTCGCAATAAGGTGTTATCATCAATGTAGAAATTATCCGAAGGGTCCCTTGCGGGGTGTTCAGGACTAATGTTCAGAGCAATAAAATTGTGCCATTCGTCTTCGACCTCCGGGCCATAGGCCACAGCAAAGCCCATTCGGCCGAATATCTCCAGCAGCTCATTCAAGGTTTGTGTAATAACGTGAGTTTTGCCAATCCTAACGGGTTTGCCCGGTAAAGTAACGTCTATCAACTCTTTTGATATTTCCTGCTGCGATTGCAAAAGAGTGCTTTTCAGCTCTTCGAATGCCTTGGTAACCTCTTTTTTTATTTTGTTTGCGAGCTGGCCTGCCAGAGGTTTTTGTTCAGGGGGCAGCTTGCCTATTTGGCTAAGCATCCGGATAATCCGCCCTTTTCGACCCAGGTATTTTATGCGGAACTCTTCCAGAGCGGTCAGGTCGGTAACCTTTTTCAGGTCAGCAAGGGCATCTTTGCCGGTTTTTTTAAATTGCTCAAGCATTTACTCGTACATTGTATATCGTATGTCGTGGGTCGTAAGTTGCCAGGCAAGGCCCGATTTACGATTCACGATTTTATTGCGGCCTTGGCAGCCTCAACGATGGCGTCAAAACCATCCGGGTCGGCGATAGCGATTTCGCTCAGCATTTTTCGATTCAGCCCAATGTTGGCTTTTTTGCAGGCGTTGATGAACTGACTGTATCTTACGCCCCGCTGCCGGCAGGCTGCGTTTAACCGGGTAATCCACAGACCGCGGAAATCGCGTTTTCGGCGTTTGCGGTCAATTCGAGCATTAACGGCTGCACGCACGGTAGCTTCTTTGGCTAAGCGATACAGCCGACCTGCGGAGCCACGATGACCCTTTACCGCTTTGAGGATTCGTTTTTTTGCACGGTGTCTTGCGGCACCTTTTCTAACTCTTGGCATTTCAGCTTTCCTTTGAAATTCTTCGATTCTTTAAGGCCTGCTGGCGGCAGCTGAATTAGGAGTGAATCCAAGCCGAGAAGCAAGCTCTATCAACTGATTATTTTTTTACGGCATCTACTTACAGAGTTCGATCCTGGCTGTTTTAGCCATCGCACTTTTCATAATACCCGAACTGCTCACGCGTCTTCGGCGTTTTGCGCTTTTACCACTCATAAGATGACCACCACCGGTGCGTTTGTGCCTGACCTTGCCGGTAGCGGTAACCTTGACTCTTTTTTTCAATCCCTTATGGGTCTTCTGTTTCGGCATTTAGCTGATCCCCTTAAAACAACCTTCTCTGAAATCCTGCATCAAAAAGCTACTTCGCTGTGCTCTGCCTGGTACAGGGAAAATATAAGGATGGTAATTTACGTTATTTGCCGGCGTTGGTCAATAGCGAAGGTATAAAATCTTTAAAATAATTAGAAAATCCGCCTAAGGTTTTCTTGGCGAATCACCCCTTTTACGCAGGCATAACTGAGGTATGTTCCGGTGAACTTTGTTCACATAACACACTTGACGGGACTGATAAATCAGCTTCTGTCCGGCGGATACGAGCTATTTGGGTACAATTAATAAAGTCATTCGTTTTCCCGCCATCCTGGCCGGTCGTTCAACCTTTGCCAAATCCTGTAACAATTCAGTAATTTGCTCGAGCACCGCATAACCCCGGTCCCGGTGCAGCATCTGGCGTCCACGGAAGAACATTGTGAATTGTACCTTGTGGCCTTTCTCCAGAAATTCTCGCCCGTGTTTGAGCTTAATCTCCAGGTCGCGTTTGTCGGTTTCGGGTCTGAGCCTGATCTCCTTCAGCGTTGCAGTATGGTGCTGACTCTTCCTGTGAGCCTCGCGAACCTTTCGTTTTTGTTCGTACTGCCACTTGCCGTAATCCATTATCCTGCAAACCGGCGGGTCACTGGTAGGGGCAACTTCCACAAGGTCCAACCCTATCTCGCGTGCTCTGTTGAGGGCCTCGTGTTTACTTATGATGCCCACCTGATTGTTTGACTCGTCAACGAGCCGAATAGTTTCGGCCCTAATTCCTCCATTTACCTTTAAACCTCGTTTACTTATTGTGCACCACCTTACCTTTCTATAAAGTAAACAGTGATTAATTAAATATTTTTAACGTCTTACAACCGCCAATTATAACTTATATTTCTAAAAAGCCAAATCTATTTTTTTATCGGCAATTTTATTCTTTGCTATTCCTAAAAACTCATCAATCCGGACTGTTTTATTCTCTTTTACGCCCCGGATCCTTACGTTGACCGTATCTGACTGGGCCTCTTTGGGACCAACTACCAGCATAAAAGGAAGCTTTACGCTGTAAGCTCTGGCAATTTTGGCATTTATTTTCTCATTTGAAAAATCGCAACTGCATCGCAAAGACGCATCTTTTAGCTTATCTTCAATGATTTTCGCATAATCATTGCTTTTTTCACTTATCGGCAGCACCCTTACCTGCTCCGGTGATAGCCAAAGCGGGAAATTTGCACCGTAGTGTTCTATAAGAATACCGAT
>CAYTND010000309.1:0-3542 GCA_964438965.1 uncultured Pirellulales bacterium | reverse complement strand
GGCTAAGTGAATCGACGGGGTAAGGCGAAGCTACATTCGAACAGTCCAGGCGGGTATAATTGATGGCATTATCAAATGTGTAATCCTCGGTAAAGACTTCTGTTGCGCCACTGCTATAGCCAACACGGTAATAATACCTTGTCCTGTATTGCAGGTTGCTCAAGGTTATCTCGTGAGTGGTGGCAGTCGAATAATCTTCCACCCGCAAGCCCAGCCGTTTGGTTGTGCCATACTCCACAATAGAGTCGCGTGCATCAGGCGTGTCCCAGCGAACCACCGCCGTAAACGGTCCGCTAAACTGTACATAGGGCCCAACGTCCATAACATAGGACCCAACATCCGTATCATCAGAGGCGTAATGCTCTGTTAAATCAGCCTGAACGGGCATAACCGTAACGGAAACCAATAGTAAAATTATAACCAGGCCGGAGCGTGCCCGCCGTCTCTGCGACACGTCGTGACAGGCACCTACGCCTACAGACACCACTATCGAGTCTAAGCACTTGAAACATTTGTACATAACAGTTTTCCCTCAGTCCTCAACTTCATTACGCCTGTTAGAAGTGTATGTATCCATATTTCCGAAACATATTGGATTCGTGCAACACAAAATGCATCTTGTTTTGAAGGTTTCCCTTTAATCTTTGCTGATATTCAGCCATTGCTCGGCAAATATCGCGAAATCAACCGGATTTACACAGCAGTTCCTATTCATTGCGAAACAACTGGCATTCAGACTGGCTTTGCTATTATGTACTTTCTTCTGACATATCCCGTTCGCAGACCATACGAATCATATTATGGCACAATCGTAAGCAATGTCAATAAAGAATTGATAACAAGCCATTTGCGTTGTAAAGATTTGTTGATATGGATAGCTTTCAGACAGGCAGACCCATACTTTGCGAACGGTTATCTTGATTTGAGCACCAATTTTCAACAGTTTTAGCCGAATCGTGTCGCATCGCGCCTTGGCCAACTTGGTACCCTTGGGTTGCATTGTTGGTCACTCTTACCCTCTCTCAACGAAGGAGATTGCGCCGGCATGGCACACATCCTGGCATGTGGAGCAGCCGGTGCACCGGCGGGAATCCACAATGGCCTTTTGGTCTTCCAGAGTTATAGCATAGCAATGGCCGATACGCTCGCATCGGCCGCAGCCGTCGCACAACTCCGGCTCAACCTGCGCATACGCTTCCTTGAGTGTGAGTTTGTCCGCCGGGACGATGGCTTCGACAGCCAGATCCCTAAAATCCCTGTACGAGTGGTAGCCGTGCCGGACCATGAACTTTTCGATGTTTTTGAGCAGGCCGGAGAGAAAACCGAATCCGTGGAGCATCACTTCGGTGCAGATGCCGATCATGTCGGCGCCGCACATCATCATCTGAACGGCATCGAGATAGTTGCGCACCCCGCCGGTGCCGAGGATGCAGCGTACCGAGCCGGCCTTCTTGCGGATTTCGAAGACGTCGCGAAGCGCCAGCGGCTTTACCCAACCGCCCGAGAAACATGCCATCGATGGCTCGACCTGAAACCGGAATGGGCCACGGCTGGGATCGTGGATATCGAAATCGGGAATCGCCAGACGATTGGCTGTAGTGCCGACTACACTGGCCCCGTTCTCGAAACAGGCTTGGGCGACCTCGGCGATCCTGCCACCCTCAGGAGTAAGCTTCACGAAGACCGGCACGTCAACGGCGTCTGAAATGATCCTGGTTGCCATGCCTACAATCTCCGCGTTCTGTCCGAGACTGGCACCGGATTGAGCGGTGTGCTCTTGCTCGCCCGAAACCTTTAAATTGAAAGACATGTTTGGACAGCACATGTTCAGTTCCAGGCCGTGCGCGCCCGCCTCGACAAATCTCCTCGCCATATCCACCCAACCGTCCATCCCCTTTTCGCCCGTATAGGCGATATTGGCCAGGATGATGAGCTCTTTGGTTTGCTTTCTGCCCTGCTCGGTGAGTCTGAGGGCTTCCTCAATCCTCAGCCGCTTCTCGGCGGAGAAGGCCAGGTATTGTTCCTGCTTCCACCACCTGTATCTGGGATCCAGATTGATGTACGGTGCAGGTTCGATGGCGAGTTTTAGGCTGGCGCCGCCCCAACCGCACCGTTCGGCCTCGACGAGCTGCGTGATATGCTTCGTCGCGGGGCCGGAAGCGATCACGAACGGGTTGCGAAACTTTAGTCCTGCTACTTCAAAGAACATCGTAAATAGCCTTCCTGCGAGAGACAATTCTTGGCAGATTATCAGTCATTTCAAGTCGGTAAGGGATTCAGGATTTCATCCTTTTCCCAAGAGGTACTTCTCAAGTAGCTCTTTACCGCGTTTGATATCTTCCCGACCGCTTGACTCAATACCATACCAGCCCCTGTAGCCGGAATCTCGGCAGAGCTTTATCATCTTAGCTGTCTGCTTCTCTGTCGGCTGGTTTCTGTATGACAACCCGCCGGCGTACGGGAGCATCTTCCTCAGATATTCATAGTTGTCGAATCCTCTGCCGGGACTTCTCCAGTCGGGGTATGAGCCGAAATACGGATTATCAACCTTCTTGAATAGCGAGACCATCCAATCGGCATCGTTCGACAGCCCACCGTGGTTCTCAATCAGCACACGTATGCCGGCAGGTGCAGCATACTCCAGCAGAAGATTATAGCAGTCAGCCGCCCACTCAAGTGCCTGATCCTTAGGGGCGCCCTTCGGGCCGCGGCAATTGGTCCGGATGGAATGGCAGCCAAGGTACTTCGCTATATCCACCCACTTACGGTGGTTTATGGCGGTCTGGTTCCGTTCGGCCTCGCTGGGATCGCATGTCTCTCCTTCGTTGTCCACCATTATGAGGACCATCGTGACGTCGTACTTCTCGGCATTGCGTCGCAGCTCCCGCAGGTAGGAGTAGGTCGGCAGCTCAAACAGAGTGCTGACGAACTCGATTCCATTGATGTCAAAATCCTCCCTGGCAATTTTTGGGAAATCCAGAGTCTTCCACTTGCCCTCTCGTATTTCACGAACCAGGGCCCATTGAGCGATAGAAATATCATCTTTGGGTTCCCGCAAGGCGGGGTCCCTTTTCACAGTTCCGCGTGCAGTATTAACTTCTGTATCTTTTGCCAGTACTAAGCTGCCAAGACCGGCTCCGGCTGCAATTGATCCGCTCAAGAATTTCCTTCGAGTGATCCCTTTCATGGCTATCCTTTCGTTATTTCCAGAACTAATTTCTTGTTGGCTCCAGCAGGTGTCCCTACCGAAAATTCGGTCTTTCTTTGTTTACAAGCACTTATTGTAAGATGGTCAGGATTTATTTCAACCACATTTTAGTATGGAGTTCGTTCGCTATTGCCCTAAAACAACAGGGGCCTATACCGAATCAATCAGTATAGGTCCCGAAGTGGTGCGAAATCGCTATGTCATTCCCGCCCCGCATTGTGGTGCGGGGCGGGAATCTAATTAGCCTTGTATCAATGTTGTTACGGCTGCGGCCAGAGCTGCTCATCAAGCTGTGAATTTGCTATTTCGGCATAGACCACACCGTATTCATCCA
>CAYTND010000308.1:0-3576 GCA_964438965.1 uncultured Pirellulales bacterium | reverse complement strand
GGGTCATCGCATATAAGAGCGATGCTGTTGGTCCCTTCAGGGACCGCATCCCACTGCAACGGCGGCGAGACATCCGCACCATCGCAGGTGTACTTGGCCGGTATCAAACCGCCGTCCTCAAAGGCCGAACTCGTAATCTTAATCTCCATCTTTTTGCCTCCCGATATTATTTAATTCCACAACTTCACATAAGCGACCTTAGATATTCAATCGTACCGGGTAGTCTGTCCAGCATCAAAAACAATATAGACAAAATCGCAATAATCCACATTGCCGGCTTAACGTCTCCTGCCTTACCCGATATTAGTTTCATCATAACAAACGAGACAAATCCAAACGCCAATCCCGTACTGATACTATAGCTTAGAGCTATCATTACCATTATTATGAATGCGGGAAACGCTTCTTCTAAATTCGTAAAATCTATTCTCTTAACTTCCTTCATCATAAACAGCCCGACCATAATAAGGGCCGGCGCCGCAGCATATCTCGGTACTATTTGCACAACCGGCACAAACACCAGCGCCAGCAGGAACAAAACACCTGTAACAACCGAAGTCAGCCCCGACCGTCCTCCCTGTTCGATTCCCGCCGCGGATTCGATATACGAAGTGGTGGTTGATGTCCCCAACAGGGCGCCTATCATAGTTGCAACGGCGTCAAGCCCTAACAACTTACCTAAGCCCTTTATCCTGTTTTTCTCATCAACCATATTTGCCTGGTGACAGCACGCCACCAGGGTCCCGACACTGTCAAACATATCGATAAACATTAAAGTAAATATACTGCCGAAAAGACTCCACTTAAGCGCTCCCAAAATGTCAAGGTGAAATGCCAAAGCACCTATATTGAGATTTGAGGTAATCAACTGCGTCGGCTTTGGTATGTATCCGAAAATTGCAGCAAGAACGGTCGAAAAAATAATGCCAATTAACAAAGCGCCGCTTATCTTTATCATTTCAAGAAAGAGCATTACAATCAGTCCGGACAGACCTATCAGCACCGTCGCTTTCAGCGGCCCGGCTTTAACCAGCGTTGCCTCACTGCCCTGGACAATCACGCCGAGGTTTTTCAGACCTATGAACGTAATAAACAAACCTATCCCCACCGCTATCGCCGAGACTAACGACGGCGGTATCGCTGCGACGAGCTTTTTTCTTAATCCTAATAAAGTCAATATCAGAAAAAACAGGCCCGAAAGAAATACAACCCCTAATGCCGTCTCCCACGAAACTTTGTCGGTCAGTACAAGACTGTATGCAAAAAAGGCGTTAAGTCCCATCCCCGGCGCCATAGCTATGGGAGCATTCGCAAATATCCCTACCATAATAGTCGCAACGGCACTGACTATGCAGGTAACCGCTATCAGCGCTTCTCTGTCCATTCCCGTGTTATCGCTTAGAATATCAGGATTAGTGAAAATGATATACGCCATCGTAAGAAATGTTGTCAGACCCGCCACGCACTCGATTTTGACACTGGTTTGTTTCTCTCGCAGTGCAAAATATTTGCCTATCACTTCGATACCTCTATTAGTGAGTTGATACTTGCCTGCCGGCGAGCAGGGTTTATTGTTGATGGTTCATCGATGCCTGCACCTGCCCGGCGCAGGTGGGCACAGGTGAACTACGAACTAAAAACTACGAACTAATTGTGTTAGTTTAAGACCTTGTACTTGCGACAGATTTCTAATGTTCTTTCGATAGGCAGAGCCTCGCAGAAGTGGTTGTCTCTGCCGGTGATAGCAGTTGCTTTGAAAATTGAGTTGTACACAGCCTCTTCGGTCGCTTCTACCACGGCCGTAAATAATGGCCCCATTTTGCTGTTAGGCAATGCCTCAGCAGAGACCTTTTTTCTTTTCGCCCCCACTCTAAGCGCTCTGGCCGTCGAAAAGGCGATTACATAATCACCGCTGGAATTGTCCATAACCGAGCCGGTCCGTGCT
This sequence comes from uncultured Pirellulales bacterium, assembly GCA_964438965.1. Taxonomy (GTDB): domain Bacteria; phylum Planctomycetota; class Phycisphaerae; order Sedimentisphaerales; family Anaerobacaceae; genus NIOZ-UU13. Next base: position 1,631 of record CAYTND010000308.1, on the reverse strand, counting down.
AAGCCAAGCACCGCTCTTTTGGCCAGTCTTTTCAGGTTCCGAGACAAAAGTGGAGCGTCGGTGGCTACTACGATCATGCAGGAGCCGCTTTTATTGCCACTGTTCTTTTCCACAGCTAATTCCCTGCCCACAGGGGCACCGTTGATGGTCAAGGCCCCGCCGAAATTGCTCTGAACCAATACGCCGACTGTGTAGCCGCCCTGTAACCTGGGCAGCCGCCTCGAAGATGTGCCGATACCACCCTTGAAACCAAAGCATATCGTTCCGGTGCCGGCCCCCACCGAGCCTTCCTCAACAGGGCCGGCAGCAGCCTTTTCTATCGCTTCGCGGACATGATGTTGACGTACCGGCCTGCTTCTAATGTTGTTCAACCAACCGTCATTCGTTTCACCCACCACAGGGTTTATAGACATCACGTTCTCGTTCCCGGGCAGATTCAGCATGTATTCGATCACACCGTCTGCTACTATCCCAACATTCAGTGTGTTGGTCAGCACGATGGGGGTTTCAATATTTCCCAACTCCTCAACCTGGGTATAGCCTATCAGTTTTCCGAAGGCATTGCCCAAATAGATAGCAGCCGGGACTTTTTCCGCAAAGAGATTTCCCGAATGAGGAATGATGGCCGTCACACCGGTTCTAATATCTTTTCCCTCTATAAGTGTAACATGGCCGACCTTGACCCCTTCGACATCGGTAATACCATTTAAACTGCCGGGTGATAAAACACCAGGTGCTATTCCTACTTCCCTAACTCTTGGCCTGACGTTATTGTGCTCTGCGCCCCACAACTCAGCACCAAATATGACCAATAAAACCGCACAGAAATATCTTTTTGCCTTATTGCACATTTCCTTTGTCTCTTGCGAGATTTCCCATATATAATGCTTGTGACGCTGCCAAGCCTATCAATTCGAATCTCTCAACTTTTCTCGGCTTTATCTTGTTGCGGAACCTGCTGCCGTCTCAAATACAACTGTTTCTTGTGTTTTTTCGATTTCTTTATGTCATTCCCGCGCAAGCGGGAATCCATTCTTTTACCGGTTTTCTGGACTCCTGCTTTCGCAGGAGTGACAAAATAAAAAATGTCATTCGACCGGAAGCTCCGTCCCTAAAAGCCTGACTATTTCAGCGACCAGCCCGGCAGAGTTTTTGGCAGCCATTATGTAAAACATCTGCTTATCCAGTACCGCACCCTCATCGGCCTTATCGCTGATACTGCGTATCACAAGATACCCGATTCGGCGCTGATAGCAAATTTGAGCTACCGCTGCGCCTTCCATTTCTACAGCGTCAGCGCCGAGCTTCTTGCGCAATTCAACGCACTTGTCAGTTGAGGCGATAAAGGCATCACCTGTAACAACCACGCCCTTTACAATCTTGGGTGCTCGCTCTGTTGTACTCATCTGGATTGTTCCAAGCTCGACTTGTTCGGCTGCGCGCTCGGCAAGGATTGGCGGGCGGTGCTGGAACCGGCGCTGTCGCACGCGAATCGGGTGATCGTGTGTCCGTTGCAGGGCACTGAGTCGATCGACCCTGCACAGATCGCCGGTGAGCTGCGTCGGCGTGGCGTGAACGCGGTGGCGGCGCTCGACGCCATGGCTGCGTTCGCGGCGATCGGCGAGAGCCCC
>CAYTND010000307.1:0-3598 GCA_964438965.1 uncultured Pirellulales bacterium | reverse complement strand
GGGGCCATTGTCACCCCCGAGGCCAACCCGCTTGAGCCACAGCTCATCAAGTTCGAGAAGAAGGTGGTCGCCGGGGCCGAGTTCTTCCAGACCCAGGCGATCTATGACATAGACAACTTCAAGCGGTTTATGGAGGTAGCCCGTCGCTTCGATGTCAAGATCCTGGCTGGGATCGTTCTTCTGGTGTCAGCGGGCATGGCACGCTACATGAACCGCAATGTGCCCGGCATCTCTGTCCCCGAGCGGCTGATCGAGGAGATGGCCGGCGCCGAGAAAGGCAAGGCACTGGAGACAGGTATCGGAATAGCTGGCCGCATGATCAGACAGCTCAAGGAGGAGGCCATCTGCGACGGGGCTCACATCATGGCCATCGGCCGCGAGTCCGTGGTCCCCGACATCCTGGCCGCGGCCGGCATATAGCCGAGAGGCCTTGACGGCCAGCGACCAGGGTTTTAGCATAGGTGCAGCAGTTGATATGGAAAACAGACAGGGGAAGGTAGCATCCTCGTTGCCTTCCCCTGTCTGTTTTCCCCAGTTGACTCCTGGTCAAACGCTCTTTTTGAAGCTGCGCTGAGAAGCCTGTCAAACGCTGCTCGGTTGTATTTTGCCTCGATTTATGCTAAATTAGCTTTGAAACCACGGGGCTGTAGCTCAATTGGGAGAGCGTTTGACTGGCAGTCAAAAGGTAGAGGGTTCGAATCCCTCCAGCTCCACCAAATCTTGAAGCTAAATCCCCATTATGACAACCTCCCGTAGTAGACATAACTAAGGTTTGCTAACATTTTGCTAACCGGACTTTTCAACCGCCTCTTTTTCAGGCTTGACATTAAGCAGGTCGTCAAAGCGAACAGCGGCAGCCTCTTGGAGTCCGGGGGCTACGTGGCTGTAGGTATCGAGGGTTATCTGTATACTGGCATGTCCTAGCCTCTCCTGGACCACCTTAGGGTGAATCCCCGCTTTGAGCATTAAAGAGGCATGGGTATGGCGGGCATCATGCAGGCGGATTCCATTTAACCCGACTCGCTTGACCAAGTTGCGCCATGCCTGGGTAACACTGTCCGGCAGAAGCGGCTTACCGTCAATCTGACAGAAGACCAAGTCATCATCGGTGAGAGGAATACCTAAAGTCTCCCTTAGCTTCTCCTGCGTTTCCTTGTGCTCTCTCAGGACGGCAATGGTTGAAGGCGAAAGCGCTATTAGGCGCCTGCTTCCACTTGTTTTGGGTTGCCGGAATATTATCTCCCGGTCATGTAACTGGTGAAACGTGCGGCTAACCGAGGCCTGGCACAGCAATAAGTCAAGGTCACACCATCGTAACGCCAAGAGTTCAGACCGCCTCATGCCGGTAAATATGGCCGTATGGAATAGGGGATAATAGGGCGTGGACTTAGCATGTTCTAAGAAGATGTCAATATCTGCCTCGTCCATCGTTCGCATTTCCCGGCGTGTGACCTTGGGAACATCCACGACATCGGCTGGGTTGAGGCTTATCATCCCCAGCTTTACAGCACTTTTAAGCGCCCGGTGAATGGTAGTATGAATATACCGGACACTGCGGCTCCCCAGTCCACCAATACCATTCCGGCTACCGGCAGCCAGCTTATCAGAGTAAAGGCGCTGTAAATGCTCCGGCCTCAACTGAGTTAGGGATATTTGGCCCAGGGCTGGCTTTATATGACGGTCAATAAACCACGCATAGGTTTGCGTAGTATTTGGAGCTAGATTAGCTTCGCAATAATCCTTTAACCACGTTTCCAGGTATTCCCCCAGTGTAGTTTTACTAGGCTTCATGAAGGTGCCGGTGTCAAGCTGGTGTAGTAGTTCGGCAAGGCGCTTCTCGGCCTCTTTCTTAGTGCCCTTCACACCCTGCCACTGCTGCTTGCGCTTCCCTGTCTCCGGGTCGCGCCCCAAGCTCACCACCACCGTCCACCCATTCTTGCCCCGCTTTCTTATGTGTCCTCTCATTTCACTCCTCCCTTCTGGTTGTCTTTTTCTTCCGCCTATCCATGCCAAGTTGCGGGAGATTGAGCGGAAGACTCCCCATCCGCTCCCACGCTTCGTGCAATTCAGTAAATCGTTGCAACCCATCAGGGACCATGTCCGGCTCTCTGGGTTCAAAGCCAACGTCTTTGAATAGCTCCGGGGAGGGCACCCATGTCGAGCCGGAGACACCATATGCGGGTGTGTACTCTTTGGATCCCTGAGTTGCGAACAACGAGTCCCAAAGGGATTTGATATTCACGCTCGCTGTCTGTACCTCTTCGTACAATCGTCGAGAGACTTTTTCTTGTGCTTCCGAAGTTATGTTATTCCAATCAGGGCCTTTGCTGAGTAGGCGCAACCACAGGGCATACACCATGTCTGCGTCCTCTGTCAGTTCGTAGTCATGCTCCCAATTCAAAAGCAGTTCCAACTCTACCGTTACGCTAGCCGGCTTATCCATCAGGGTCAACGAAGCCTGGTCACTAACTATCGATCGAATGTCTCGAGCCGCTTTGTCGTTGTGTTCCAAGAGCGACTGTGATATTTGCCCCGTGGCCCTCGTCAGGTCCACCGCATCGTCGAGCCATGAGTGCGGTGTGCAGAATCGATATAGGCTGCGCCTAAATGCAACAGCTTGGGCGCTTGTACAAGACCCGCAGTGCCTCTCAGCCCTGGTCCCCATATTGTGCCATTTGCGCTGACGAGCTACACTTTCCAGCAAGGTGAATATGGCTACGGATACTCTATTTACGGCGCTGGTGATCTTCCTAGTTGTCTCTAGTTGCCTTTATTTCTGGTGTTGGACACAAGCACTGATAAACTGCAGGGGAAAGAAAAGTGCCATGTTTAACAGTGGCTGGATGTTCAAGCCAGAGCTTTTCAGTGAGAAGGGAAACCGTTACCGAAAAGTTTGCATAGGTCTTACCATTTCGGGAGTGCTGTTCGCAATCGCTGTTGTTGCGGTTTCACTCTGACCTGCCCCCCGAACTAGTCCAGGTAAAATGTTAGACTAAGGTTTGAGCGGGATCATTTGAGTGGTCAGCTATCCCGTCGGCAACTCTAACCTGGAAGGTGGTACAATAGGTGGAGGTGGGTCAGTGACAGATCAATGGAATCTGCAAAGCCTATGCAGAGGGCATCCCCCGCATTCAGGAGAGTTATTGTGGCAGCAAAGATGCCCAAGATGGACTATCTGAGCATGGTAGTCATTAAAGAGGTTTGTATCATGATCCAAGTGATCCATGAAAAAGCGTTGATACTTTCCATATGACCATTTCTCCTCTGTCAATCCCAATCTTGAGAATATCCTAACCGTATAGGCGTCAATTACGAATACGCTCTTGCCCCCAGCATACAAGAGAATAGAGTCCACTGTCTCCTCTCCCAACCCCTTGATCTTGAGCATTTCTGCTCTGAGGCTCTCCGCATCTTGCATAAACATGAGGTCAAGACTCCCATCATATCTACAAAACAGGAACTGCGTGAAATTCTCCAGCTTGTTTGTTTTCTGATTGTAGAATCTCGTTGGTTTGATTAGAGGAGCGATTTCATCAGTATCCGCCTTGTGAAGCGCTCTCAGAGTGAGAAGGTTGCTCCCCTTGAGATTGGCAATGGC
>CAYTND010000306.1:0-3600 GCA_964438965.1 uncultured Pirellulales bacterium | reverse complement strand
CGGATTAGCGTTAATTCGGGGCCTATACCGAATCAATCGGTATAGGCCCCTTTTTAATTGATAATTGTTGAAGGCAGATCCCTTCTGCTGCCCCTTCGACACTTCCACAAAGCTCAGTGCAGGCTTTTTTCGCTCGGAATGACCTCGTACCAAATTACCCCCGCTAAAGAAATGCGGGGACAGGCGGCAAGAGTCTTTCCTTCGATTACACTCCCACCTTCGCAGAAGCTTCGGAGGGCAAGCAGGACAGGTTTGGTACTGGACAGGCAGGACAGGTTTCGTGCGGGGCAAGCATCAGGGATTGTGTCGTCGTGCCGACGACGGCTAAACGGCAGTTACTATTAAAACCTTGTAAATGTGTGGGAAAGGAATTACTATATTCGGCAATCAGAATAAAGGAGACGATAAACTATGGCAGAAGAATTAGTCGGGATAATAGGCGGTACGGGCCTTGGCGAAGTGTTGGCTGAGCATATAATCGATGCGGAGTTTCATGATGTCAATACGCCGTTCGGCAGGCCGAGCACAGCCGTTATGGTCGGCACAATAGGACAAAAACGAGTTGCGTTTTTGAATCGTCACGGTAAGGGGCATAAATTTTCGCCGAGCGAGGTGCCGTTCGCAGCTAATATCTTCGCTTTGAAAAAACTCGGCGTCCATACAGTAATAGGCAGCGCAGCGGTTGGGTCGCTTCGAGAGGAAATCGCACCCGGAAATCTGGTTATCGTTGACCAGTTTATTGATAAAACGTTCAAACGGGTAAATAGTTTTTTTAGCGGTTTCGGGACGGTACACTGCGAGATGGCCCAGCCGAGCTGCGGGCGAGTTCGGGAAATACTTATCGAAACGGCAAAAGGTATCAATACAAAGACACATCCAAAGGGCACATACGTATGTATAGAAGGGCCACAATTTTCCACGCGGGCCGAATCGCTTATGCACCAGAGCTGGGGTGGTGATTTAGTTGGTATGACCGGTATGCCGGAAGCGAAGTTGGCCAGAGAGGCACAAATCTGCTATGCATTAGTCGGGTTGGCCAGCGATTATGACTGCTGGAAACCGCACGAGGCGCAAAAGAACAAACAAACTCTGCTCAAAGAGATAATCGGGAACCTGCAAACGGCAACAAATAATTGTCTGAAACTTATAAAGGCCGTTTTGACAAGCGAGCGCGAACTTGTTTGTGATGATTGCCACTGTAGAAAGAGTCTCGAATTGGCTGTCTGGACAGACCAGAGCCAAATTAAGATGGCTGATGAAGAGAAATTGAAAGCGCTTTTCGAATAACTTATCAGTTGTTGGAGGGAATTTGAAAGGACGACGGTATGAAAGATGCGATTCAGAAAGGGTTTATCTCGGCAGTTGGTTTTGTGTTTATTATGTTATTGGTGAACTGCCAGGAGGCCACTGCAAACAGGGGGCTAAAAGAACAGTTAAAGCAGAATGCCGAAGGGATTTTAAGGCGGATAAAGCAGAATACCGAGGGAATCTCAAGGCGAAAGGAGCTTGTAGAAAATGGGACGTTCATCCAGATTCCCGGTCCCAACCCCATTATCACGCCTGGTCCTGACGGTGCGTGGGATGATGGTGTTACCGAGGCGGCGGACGCCTTCAAGGACGTCGATACGTATTATTTCTATTATCACGCTACCGGTGCGGGTAAGGGATATCGCCTCGGCGTAGCAAGCTCCACGCATCCCTTGGGACCTTTCAAAAAACACGGCGATAAACCCGTTTTGGACCTCGGCCCGGCGGGAAGCTGGGATGACCGGTATGTGGCCTGCGCGATGGTTCTCAAAGACGGCCGGGAAAAGTACTATATGTGGTATTCCGGCCATGGCAGCCAGCGGCAGCATCGAAAATGGAGCATCGGCCTGGCAACCGCCGCCCATCCATTAGGGCCTTGGAAAAAATACGACGGCAATCCCATACTGGAAGATTTCGGATATGTCGGCGGCGTGCTCAAGGTCAAAGGAAAGTATCACCTCTACAGTGCGTATCCGATTAGCTCCACCGGCTATAAAGGTGATTACAGCCCGCTGGCATTAGCGGTTGCTGAGACGCCCGAGGGACCGTATGCGAAATACAAGGGCAATCCACTTATGGAAAAAGGTGATTTCGGCGACTGGGACGACGGCGGTATCTCCGAAGCTGAAGTTCTATATCACGGGGGAGTCTTCCATATGTTTTACGGGGGAACGCAACTGTATGGCCCCCGGCTCGAAAGTATCGGATATGCCTATAGTCTCGACGGCTATAATTTTACAAAGTATCTACGGAACCCGGTAGCCGTTCGCCAGGCCAATCCTAATGCCGCCGCCTTTGCCGAGGTGCACGCCATTATCGAACCACCGTTTATCTACCTGTATCACACGCTGCGCTATGAAAAACATAACAATAAGAGCTTTCCCTGGTTTGAAGATTTGGGCGTTCAGGTGCTGGTTACCCAAAGACCTTTCAGCCTTGATATGCCGGTGCTGAACCTTGAGAGACTTGGCCCCAACAAAGTTACCGCACTGGCCGATTCGCCGCCGATTTGTTTAGGCAACACGACTGATGTTACACTGACCGCCGAATGCGCATACACAAAGAAGGCAAGAAGACCCATTCGAGTGCACATCAGGGCGAGTTACGACGGCGTCAACTATGACACCGCCGATTTAACCTCATTCTATAACGATTTCAGGCCGGGCGAAACTGCGAGGAGAACCTCTGAACTGGATACGAAAGTTCGCTTTATCAAGGTCCTCGTGGAAAACCTGGACGAATCTGAGGGTGTCTCGGATGTGCGCGTCATAGCTACGCTGGGCGGCTAATAAGGGAAGATTGAAAACGCTTTTCGAATAGTAGTTAGATGGTGAGTGGCGAGTGGCGAGTAGGTTATCAGGTTATCAGGGTAACAGGATAACAGGAAAAGGTAAATTTATCCTGATAACCTGGTGTCCTGTTACCCACTACCTGGTAACCTGATACTCTGATAACCAATTAACTTATGTGCTTTTCAACATTTGAAGGGATAACGGAGATGAAAAAGATTGTCCGGAAGATATTCGTTTTAACAGTCTGCGTTGTTGTTATGTCGATTGCGGGTTGTGGGGAACAGGAACCACCCAGTGTGAAAAAGAGCAGACTTATAGCTGTTGAAAATATGCAATTAAAAAAAGATTTAGGGCAACGCAACAAGGAAATCGAAAGATTAAATGAGCTGCATAACAGCCAGAGCAAAAAGCAAGAGAAACTGCTTGCAAAATGTGTGCAGGAAAAAGAGAGCTGGAAACAGAAGGCACGGCAAAACGTCAGAAACCAGGTGAAAGACGTTTTTGATGCTGTTATGGAACAAAATGTAAAACTGAGTGAGGAAAACGAAAAACTCAAAGCACAAATAGAGAAGCTCCAGCACTAACTCGCTCTCAGACCAAGGCCACTTGAAGCAACTTATACCAATCACAGAAATTAAGTGCGATCGATATTCGTCCGCTTTGAATTTATAGGTGCAATTACCACTCCCTTACGGTCGGGGCTCTGTTTGATGAAGCGCAGTATTAGCCCTTGATGGAACCACTAATTATATTATTAAGAATCCAATGTTTTGTACTGCTC
>CAYTND010000305.1:0-3606 GCA_964438965.1 uncultured Pirellulales bacterium | reverse complement strand
ACCCTACTTGGAGCCGCTACTCTGCTCTTGCTTTAACAGGCGAAGTTCTTTACCGGTCCTAAGCGATTTTGGCCCTCGAAATTATTTTGGTGCGGGCCGATAAGATTGTTAATCCCTTTGTGTAATGCCCACAAATCGCTTCTCAAATGCCATTTTGCAGTTTTTTGGTTGAATCAAAATCGTCATTGAGGTAGAATACGTTTGCAAGTCAATAAATGGGGGAGTCAAAATGAGTGTCAAAAGTACTACTATTGTAATCTTGAGTCTATTATTTTTGTGCACGATAGGTCTTAAACAGGGATATCTGCGCCTCCAAGGACGAAGACAATACGAGTTGGCCAAAGTGGAGGAGAAGCTGAAGCTAACGGAAAGCTATGTGCCCGCTGCGATTCCAGAAACACCTGGACTTGTAAGAGGTATTTTGTACAGCGAGACCAAACCATCCATTGTAATCGGTGGCGACAGAAAAATACTGTACGAGGAAAACACGATACATGGAGTTACGATTGTCAAAATACACAAAGACAAAGTTGAATTTGCAAAAAATGGCCAGAGGTGGACGCAAAAAGTAGGGGAGACACCAGAGCCGGAATGGCACCAGTAAATCTATTGCTCGGCCTTGGGTGCGATGATTGGTCAAGAATGGTAGATTTCTCGTCTATGGCCGATTTTGAATATATCAGAAAGTGAGCTAAAGTGCCTAAAGTGACAGCTTTGCTGTCATTCCTTCGCTTTGCTCAAGGACAAGTCTGAACGCAGCGCAGCGAAGTGAAGAATCTCTGTTTCGTTGGCCAGATCCCTTCGGCAAGCTCAGGGCAGGCTCTTCGGCTTCGCCTCAGGATGACACTTACGTGTCATTTTAAGCACTTCAAACTTTAGAACTCCGAACTTTTTCCTTGATTCGCAGTATCAAAAAGTGTATAATTATGGTACTTTAGTGGCCTTTTAAGCGCTGAAAGGAGAAGGGTGTGCAATTCCTTTTAGCCGGCTTTTTATAGGTCCTACAACGGCATCAACTTTTGGGTAAACTTGGCGGAAGCTTGTACCGATATATTAACGGAAATTGCGCGGCATTAAAGCGAGGATTGAAAATCCATCTATATGGTTTTCTGCCCGTTTTTTTGCCTGAAGGTGCGAAAGGGGATATACGATGAAAAAGATCCTGAATATCTCGCTTGTTTTATTAGTGTTTGGCTTGTTTGGTTCTTCCGGCTGCGAGAGCCTGCAGAGCTTCCTTCCGTGGGCTAAGCAGGTAGAACCGGAACCACAGCAGCCTGAAAAGTTTTTTTGGGACAGGGACCACGAACCAATAGGTATAGCTCCAATAACAGCAGTACCTGCTCCGGCAGCAGTGCCTGCTCCGGCAGAGGGGCCTGTTGTCATCAAGCCTAAGAAGCTGTTAGTTCTCGGTGAGACCGGCACGCGTGTAGTCTCAATGACCTACCCGTGGCCGGAATGCGGGATTATTCAATTAGACAAGACCGTGCCGAAGGAAGCCGAACTAAACAGGACGTTCGATTACTTCATCATAGTTACGAACCTGACGGAAACAATGCTGACCGATATTGTGGTAAACGAAGAGCTTTCCGATAATTTCAAATTCACAAGGGCCAATCCGGCGGCGAGAAGAGATGTGAATAAACTTGTGTGGGAAATAAATTCTCTTGGGCCCAAAGCCAGCAAGCGCATTACAATCTCCGGCGTGGCAACCAACGCCGACCCCCTTGAACATTGCACAACTGTTGAGACCCCCATCATTCCGGCTTGCGCCGATATAAGAATTGTCCAGCCCAGATTAGAGCTGATGAGGAGCGCGCCGACTGACGTATTACTGTGTGAGCCGATTCCAGTAATATTCGTGGTAACCAATTCAGGGACTGGGTCCGCACAAGCAGTTACAATCGTTGACACGCTTCCTGCAGGGCTGCGGACAATTGACGGCAGGAGCAAATTAGTATTGGATGTAGGCACACTTCCGGAAGGTCAGTCGCGGCAATTCTCGGCTGAGCTGCGGGCCTCCAAGACAGGCAAGTATATCAGCAAGGCGGTGGCCAGCTCGATTACCGGCCTGAGTGCCGAATCAACAGAAACTACAACGACTGTAAGCTTACCTGTGCTGACAATCGATAACAAAGGCCCAAGAAAGGCGTATCTCGGTCGAATAATAACTTATGAAATAACAGTTGCCAATAGGTCGGATGTACCGGCGAAAAATACTGTTATAGAAGACAGCATCCCGGAAGGGATAACCTCAATAGAGGCAAGTGAAGGTGCAAAGCTTTCCGGTTCAAAATTGGTCTGGGAGCTCGGCACTCTTGCACCGGGTACTAACAAAAATGTACGTGTATCCTACATGCCGACTGAGGCGGGTACGCTAACGAATGGCGCAACTGTAACTGCATACTGCTCGGAGGCTGTAACTGCTTCTGTGGAGACCCTGGTAACCGGGATTTCTGCAGTATCTCTGGAAGTCGTTGACATCGTTGACCCGGTTAGAATCGGCACCAGCACGACATACGTAATCAGTGTGACGAACCAAGGCTCTGCTGCCGCTACAAACGTTCGTATTGCTTGTATTTTAGAAAATAATGTTCAATACGTTTCGTCGGCGGGTGCAACTGCCGGTTCGATAGAGGGACAGATAGTGAAGTTCTTCCCGTTAAGCAGTCTTGAGCCGAAGGCCAAGGCGGCCTGGCGTGTGGTCGTCGCGGCCGTAAAGCCGGGAGATGTACGCTTCAAAGTCGTCATGAACGTGGACCAGCTTACACGGCCTGTTGAAGAAACAGAATCTACGCATCTGTACGAGTAGTTATAGTGATATGATATAAAAAGCTATTGTATAAACTCGAAATTCGAATATCGAAATCCGAAACAATATCAAAATTCAAATGTCCAAATGACCAAAATGTTTTGAATTTTAGATTTTTGTCATTTAAATTTGTTTCGAATTTTGTGCTTCGTGCTTTCCATATTTTCGTGTTTCAGATTTCGCATTTCGGATTTACCATCAGAAACGATCTACCTGCTATAAAAATAGGCCCCCCTTTGCTCATACTGAAGTTTTGCAAAAGTCTTGTTCGTATTCAGGTTCTACGTTTTTTTATACCATTCCCGGGTCAAGAATTGGCTGTTTTTTTCTTGATTAGTAGAAAAAAGGTGGTTAGATAAATGTTGTATAATATACCTATCAGCCAGTAACAGTTTTTGGAGGTTTAAGATGCGAGTGATAGAACTTTTGGACAAGTCGGCGGTTCGTTACGAGGTTACCGAACACCCACCCGCCTTTACGGCGCAGCAGATGGCGGCAGCCGAGCATGAGCCGGGCAAATACGTAGCCAAACCGGTGATAGTCAAAGCCGACGGCAAATACATGATGTGTGCGCTTTCAGCGTGTTACAAGATTGACTTAGGTGCGTTGAAAAGTCAACTGGGTGCTAAATCAGTTGAATTAGCCAAGGAAAAGGAAATCGGCGAGATATTTGACGATTGTGAGCTGGGAGCTGGGCCGCCGTTCGGCAACCTATATGATTTGCCCACTATTATGGACAAGGCTTTGGAGAAGGACGACCATATCACGTTCCAGGCCGGCACGCATGAAAAAGCGAT
>CAYTND010000304.1:0-3618 GCA_964438965.1 uncultured Pirellulales bacterium | reverse complement strand
GAATCAGTCAGTACCACTTTTGCATTAGACATCAATTTCAGAAAGTCCAGGTACCCCAAAGGGTTGGTCAAACGCAAGCCAGACATTTCTTCGACACGTTTACCAAGCGAGTAAGACATCAGGTTCTTTCGGGCCCGAGGATGGACGGGGAAAATTACAGGCATATCATTCTGTATGATTATAAGGGCGTCAAGAATCCTCCCAAAAACAACGGGGTCATCAACGTTTGAGGGACGGTGCAAAGTAAGAACTGCAAAATCTTCTCCGTTAAGATTTAATAGGCTTAAGATATTTGACTTCTTAGCTTTTTCCTCATTTCTCAATAGTGTATCAATCATGACATGGCCGACCATGTGGATTCTTTTTGGGGAGACTCCTTCTTTGAGAAGGTTATTCACGCCGCTTTGTTCTGTACAGAAAAGCAAATCGCTGATCGAATCCGTCAGTACTCGATTTATTTCCTCCGGCATAGAGCGGTCGAAACTGCGCAGGCCTGCCTCGACATGAGCAAGCTTTATCCCGAGTTTTGTTCCCACAAGGCCACAGGCAATAGTACTGTTCACATCACCTACCACCACAACCACATCTGGTTTATGGTTGATGAGAACCGGCTCAAACCTCTTCATGATCTCAGCGATTTGTACGGCGTGACTGCCGGATCCGACCTCCAGATTGATATCGGGCTTGGGAATACCCAATTCGCTGAAGAAGAGGTTACTCATTATTTCGTCGTAGTGCTGTCCCGTGTGGACAAGAATTGCATGAATGTTCTCGTGCCGGCTGTATTCAGCCATCAACGGCGCTATTTTCATGAAATTTGGTCTGGCACCAACTACATTTAGTATCTTCATAAATGCTCTTGTGGAGAAAAGTAGTATAGATATTCGAAGGGCCTAAGAATTAGATTAGAACATTCTTGACCTGCGGCTTGCCCCCATTTTTGTCACTGAATATATGATTGCCTGCTATATGGCTCTATGCAAATTTACGCAATTTCAAGCCAGCTACACCCAGGCCGAGCATACCAAGAACCACGGAAGCTGGAATCGGAGTTGCTATAAACGATTCACTGTCGCCATCGGCAAATCCCTGGACGTGTATTCCGATTCGCAGATTGGGCGCATCCCAAGATCCACCAATATAATGTAGATCTGGATTAAAACCGACGTTGAGTGCGGCAATGACATCGGCAAAAGTATTGCTCCCAATATTAAATACTATTCCCACATACTCACCTGGGTTCACTCCGTTAGATTGAACTGGAGAATCAGAATCGGCCAAAAAGCCTATCGTTGTCACAAAAGGAGGGACCACAGTGTTCGCTCCAGGCAGCTCCGGTGGGGAAGCGAATTGCGAAAAACTTACCCCAAGATGACTGTTGTCAATGCTCGCTATTCCGAGCAGTGGTCCATCGTCAAAATAAATGTCTGTAATTGAAGAAGCCAAAGGGCCGGAGTTACTGAAAGTAAAAAGCACCTGATTACTTCCGGGATCGGTGACATCAACGGAAAGCTGCGCTTCCCCAATCCCGGGATCTATTGTGCTATTGGCTGTGATAGCCTCAAAACCAAACAACTCTGCTTGAGCCTCTGTTGACAGAATAAAGACAGAGACAAGAACGAGACTCAAAAAACTCATACGACATTTTGTCGTGAGTGTAATTGACATTTTCGACCTCCTCGAAAAAACTTGGTGCCTCTATTGTTCATGGCACTGCTTTAGGCCGTACCGATAAACCTTTTTATTATAGGCATAGAGTCCTATAAAATCAAGTATTTTTTCAAATTTTTACAACGAATCCGTGCGGTTTAGCCAAAAAACTTATACTAAAGTCTTTATTTTCAAGCACTTACGAATCAAAAGGGACTTCAATCCAAAAGCTCGATTTTCATCAAATTTATTGAAACAACTCTATAATGACGATCGATATTGTTAAAATGGCTAAGGTTCACGAATTTCTAACAGATCACTTATGCGGCTTGTCCGGCCTGATTCTTGCTCGAAGTCATATTAATTACTGTTAACAGCTTGCATCCCACTTCTCTGGAGAATTCTCGTGATCTCCGACCGTTCGTCAGGTGTGAATACGTCAATTTTTCGGTCAATCTCCAACGCATTCTTCAGGTGCTGTTTTGCTTGAACAAGGTCATTGAGTTTTGCACAAATGCGGCCGAGCTGTAGAAGTCCCTTTGCTTGCTCACGAGTATCAGAGGTTGATAATTCTACAAGTCTTTCAAAGTCGTTCCTCGCGTCGGCAAGCCGGTCCGCCAGATTCGACAGAATCGTACCCCTCGTATCAAGAAGATGCAACTCATCGGGCTCAAGTCTTAAACCTCTATTCGCCAGCTCCAGTGCAGCGGCGTAGCGATGATAATGCTCTTGAAGAATCCATGCAAGGTCGTTGAGAATTTGTATTTCATTTGGGTACTGCTCGAGCAATTCCCGGTAGATTTTCTCTGCACGTTCGGCATCTCCTGTCTGATAGAGAGTGGAAGCCAAACCCAGGCGTGCATCTATCGATGTCGGCGACAGGGTAACAGCATGCTCAAATAGCTTTAATCCCTCTTTTTTGAGTGTCATCGAATCCAATGCGGCTAAGACCGATGCGGCCCTCACAAGTGTCGTTGGATTCTGCTCTTTGGCCGAAAGATATGCAGAACTGATTTCCGCAAGTTCCTCGAATCGGTTCTGTGCTACCAGCCATATAAATCGGGCATGGATAACAACTTGATTGTTCGGGTCCACCCGTTCCGCCTGCTCAATCCTTTGTTTTGCCTGGTCCATGTCACCGGAGAGACGATACAGGTCGGCAAGTGTTACAATTGCGGCAACACTGCTGCTTCCTTCCTTTGTTTGGCAATAGGCCTCCAGCTCAGGAATTGCAATCTGAGGCAGTTCCATGGAAACCAAAACACGTGCCCGCGAGAGCAGCAGCTCTTCGTCTGTGGGGTCGCTGCCGGCCGCAGATTCGATCAGCGTCCGGGCCTCCTCAAGAAGGCTGCTATCCCTGCTACTCAGCGCAGCTGCCACGAGCAGGTCTCGAGCTTCAGTATCATTCGGGTCTTTCTGAAGAACCAGATGAGCTAATTCGGCCGCCATCTGTGTATTCTCCATTGCAAGCTCAGCCCTGCCTCTGGCCGACAGCAATGCCAGGTTCTCTGGGTTGGAGCCGGTAGCCCGAATCGCATAATCACGGGCGCTCTCGTATTCTCCCTCCTGCATCGCAATACCAATCAGCACAAGATGCGCATCAACTGCCGTCGGTTCCAGTCTGATAACACTTTCCAACATCTCTCTGGCAGTCTTAAGGGACTGGGGTGTCAGCTCCTCTAAAATTTGCAGAGCTTGGAGCTTCATCAGCTCGGGATCCTGCGGCAGTCGTTCTTCAAGTGCTGCAAGGATTTCAAGTCCCTTCTGCTTGCTTCGCGCAGTCCCCCGCAGAAACAATGTCTTCATCAGTCTTCGCTTCAATCTCAAATCTTCAGGATACGCATTCAAACCCTCTTCAAGCGTGACTACGGCTCTATCAAGTTTCTCATTGCGGGCATAGAAGTTGCTTAACAGTTCATAACCTATTGCGCCCTCTTCTTCGGGGAAGGTTGTCAACTTTATATAATC
>CAYTND010000303.1:0-3644 GCA_964438965.1 uncultured Pirellulales bacterium | reverse complement strand
TGCAACGCTGCTTCACGGCGAGTAGTAGTTATGACACTGCTTCAACCGGCGGTAATTTCGGTTGGCCCATAAGCGTCTTCTATTCGGTCTTGGATTAGGCTCGGTGTTTTGATATATGTGCAATTCGTTACCGTTCAGAACAATTATCTCTTCACGCCAGTCACCTGTAACGTCTGCAACATACAGCCGGTCTGCCTTTTCCTTAAAGCGTGCCACAAACCTGCCTGTCAGCGGTTCGAAGATGCAGATATCACCACTTCGGTGCCGCTCCTGGGCGCAAGCCAATTGCTGCTGCTTGCCCGTCCAGTCAATCGTATTAATCACTTCGACGCCACTTGCAGTCCAGCCTTTTGGAGCAACGTCATCCATAGCGTAATCGAAGACCTTCCTTCCGGACGAGTCAAAGACGAATGGCTTTTGATGCTCGTTGTAGCGTGACCGGCACCAGATGAAGACCTCCTCACTACCCTCCTTAAAACGGCCAACCGCTGCATTCTGAGGCTCCTGCTTCTTGAAGTGGCTCCGCCAGATAGGCCCTGTCATGCCGATGAGCTGCACATGGTTCGAGCCTTCCTCCAGCATGATCACCTCCAAGCCAGGCTTCTCCGGCCGGACATCTGCTACGAACAGACTGTCCATGTGCCATCTTCCGGGAACTGCTCGCACCAGCAGCTTACCCTCTGATGAGTAGATAGTTGCCCCAAGTACCTCATCGCGTCCATCGCCATTGATGTCGGCAAGTCGAGCTGAACTGTGTGCGCAAGAAAGGAAATTGTCAGTTTCCCATAGGGGTTTTCCGCCAAGTAGAAGTTGATCCATAGCATACGCAGCAAGGAACCTTCCCATGCGGTAGCCGGTTTTGTTTGTAGCCTGCAGCAAGATGTCACGGTCTCCTCCAGTACCCCGAAAGTCGGCAATCATAGCGACTTCCCAGCGGGCGGCGTCTTTAGGATGAGGCGGTTTGGCACTGGCCTCTTCCTTTCCTGTTGCGCCGTCTAATATGTGGAGGACAGAGTCTTTGGTAAGGAAGACTACCTCACACTTGCCGTCTCCGTCCACGTCACCGGCAGCCACACCTGGCCCATTATGACCCGGCAGGCCCTCGCTTTCGCTCGACCCACCAACTCCAATATTGGTTTTCTTGATCCACAGCTTTTTCCCATCGTTATCATAGACAGCCAAATGGCCGGGAACCGTTACTATGTAGTCCATTTTCCTGTCGTTGTTGACGTCCGCTACGATTATCCCACCGGCTGAGTCCTTGGGCGCCGGGATGGCGAGCTTGATAACAGATGGGTTTGTCTGGTATAGCTGTCCTCCGAACACCGTTGCAGCACACATAAATAGAAAGGCAGCGGATTTTGACATAACTTCGCAATAGCTCATAACATTTCTCCATATATATCAAATAATCTACCGAAGAGCCTTGGAAAACAAGGCCATCTTGTAAGTTTAGCAGAAATAGGGTCTAAAGACAATGTTTTGATCGGCTTAGGCGGATGGATTTTAATGGACAGAGGAAAGAAAAAGCGATATAATCCGGCTATTGGGGAATAGTGTAACGGTAGCACGACTGACTCTGGATCAGTTAGTCCAGGTCCGAATCCTGGTTCCCCAGTATATGTTACCTGTTAATGTGTCGAGAATAAAAGAGGGAAAAAATATGAAGTTCTTTATCACTATATTTCGGGACGAAGACGGAGTGTTCATCGCCGAATGTCCATCTATCCCTGGCTGTGTAAGTCAAGGCAAGACCGAACAAGAGGCTGAGAGTAACATTCGGGAGGCAATCAAGGAATGTTTGGAAGTGCGAGCTGAAAAAGGGATGCCTCTTACTGTGAGTACCCGCCAGGTGGAGGTCCATGTTTAATGCCTGCTGTGCCAGTACTGAGACCCAGAGACGTCGTGAAGGCTTTTGAAAAACTTGGCTGGGAAGTTGCCCGCCAACGAGGTAGTCATATCATCCTGACTAAGAAAGGTCATATAGCGACATTATCAGTGCCGAACCATCACGAGGTGGCACGTGGCACTTTGCGAAGCCTCATTGCAAGGGCGGGCATAACTCTGGAGGAGTTCTTAAAAGCATTGGAGAAATAATATACAACGGCGTACAAGAATATGTTTGCAGGTAACTAAATTTGCTCAGATTCGTGCGTCGGCGAACTTATTTCAGTCGCAGCGCATTGTCTTCAAGTGGGAGTTTCTTTTATGAAGAGCGTTCTTCTCTGCATCAGTATTTCGTTGCTTGTAGCTGATGTAGTCAATCCAGTTCTCAGTGATTACAATGCCTTATCAGAAGGAGAAACGAAAACCGAGGTGTCCGAAAAAGATGTTCGGCGTACACAGAAAGGCAATGTAGAGTCGGTAGTCAGGAATGCTCTGGCGAGTAAATACAGAGGCGATAAAGGCATCGGGAACGACCCGGATGTGATTTTTGCAGAGAATTTTGAAGAGGCTTCTTTGCAGGCCGTAAAGTCACGATGGGAAAGTGTAAAGAGCATCGAAATTATGTCACTTTCGAGGGATGTGCCGCCGGGAAGTGCCGGCAAACATTCACTTTTGATGACCCATATTGGTGGCAAAGGGACAGGCGGGCATTTGTACAGGCGTCTTTTGCCCGGCTATGAAAAGCTCTATGTTCGTTTTTATGTGAAATTTGACCCGGACTGCTCTCCGATACACCATTTTTTCCATGTTGGAGGTTACAATCCTCCAACGTCCTGGCCTCAGGGAGGAGCGGGAGTTCGGCCTATTGGCAGCGAACGATTTACCACCGGAGTTGAGCCGTTCGGCAGAAAATGGCGATGGGATTTCTATTCCTACTGGATGAAAATGAGGTCTTCTCCGGACAACAAATCCTGGGGACACGACTTTATCAACGACCAGAACCTGAAAGCCGAGCGAGGCAAATGGATATGTGTCGAGCTGATGATGAAAATGAACGACCCCGTTACCGAGCACAATGGCCAACAGGCACTGTGGATTGACGGTAAGCCCTGGAGCAAGGATGGCCAGATAATCAGTTACTTTGGCAAAGGATTTCCAAAAGGCAGATGGATATGGGACAGCTTTATCCCGGACCCAAAAGGTAAGCCCTTTGAGGGCTTTCAATGGCGCAGTGCAAAGGAACTGAAGCTGAACTTTCTCTGGGTTCTGCTATATATCACGAAAGCGCCTCCGGGGCACATCAGCAAGGTTTGGTTCGATGATATTGTGGTGGCAAAGAAATATATTGGGCCAATAAACCTTGTTCCACCAGTATCTTCAAATATTCTGTTGAGCCGGGATTATCAAAAGTAAAAAATGAGCCTCACAAAATCCGGGACAGGGTAACTATGGCAAAAATTACTTTTAGTCTTGAGGAACTTCTAAAAAACCTGATTTCCAATGAACTTTTACCTCGTCAGATAATACGTGCGAGAGTCAAAGGCCAAAGAGTCCATTTCGTTATAAGGACTGACTCATTCATTTTGCCGTTTATTCCTGCTTCGTTAAGATACGTAAGTTTTGATAATAACAACGCGATATTTGAACTCAGCATTGTCAGTGGCCATTTAAACAAAGCCGTAAGCCGGCTTAATCAGGCACTAAAACTCAAAATACCGGCTTGTATGAAACTTGAATATCCGAATATTTTCGTTGAT
>CAYTND010000302.1:0-3691 GCA_964438965.1 uncultured Pirellulales bacterium | reverse complement strand
TCCGAGGCACATCGAGATTGATAACCACTTAGCAAGGCATATCAGAAAATATTTAGGCTTGAAATAACTTAAATTTGCAGAGGCATTGTGGCAGTACCGGATTGGATTTGGTTTGTCTTTATCTTCGCATTCGGCTGTTGTATCGGCAGCTTTCTGAATGTTGTCATCTATCGCTTACCTCGTGATAAGTCTTTGGTAACACCGCCTTCAGCTTGTCCAGCCTGTGATAGGCACATTCGTTTTTACGACAATATACCGCTTGTTTCGTGGCTGCTTTTGGGGCGGAAGTGCCGGTATTGTAAAGCGTCGATTTCGCCGCGTTATTTTATTATCGAGCTGCTGACCGGCTTAGTTTTCTTAGGCCTTTTCATTTTGTATTTTCAGGTCAATCTGCGAGACGGCATCAAGTTAGATGCTGGCGGCGGCTGGTTTATTTATCTTCTTCACATTATTATGTTAGGGGCTTTTGTCGCGGCTTCAGCGATTGACCTGGAGCACTGGGTCATTCCACTATCTATTTGCTGGTTGGTTACAGCAGCGGGTTTTATTGGTTCGGCGGTCGGCGTTTATATAATTGACCCTGCCCTGATTCGTGCGTATTCGCTTTTGCCGAGCGCCTCAGCTAATACAGGTGCGTTGGCCGTCGGGGCAACGGCAGGGCTGGTTATATCCTGGTTGCTGCTGGTGAGCGGTCTGGTTAAAAGAAGCTACGAATCAGAGATTAGCGAGGATGAAAATGGGATTGAGCAAAAAAACAGCAAAGAGGAAATCGCCATACCCAATAATGAAGAAGAATCAGCGGAGCCGGATTGGACTTCTAACGGCGTCAATCATCGTTTGGAGGCGTGCAGAGAAATCATCTTCTTGCTGCCGATAATCGTCTGCTCGATAGCGTTGCTCTGGATTGTCAGAGAAGTTATACCAGTAAGGGCCTGGTGGGAGGATTTCTCGCAACATCCTGTCGTTGCGGGACTTCTGGGCAGTCTGTGGGGTTACTTTGTGGGCTGCGGGCTGGTCTGGAGCATCAGGATTTTCGGCACGTTGGCCTTTGGAAAAGAGGCAATGGGCCTCGGTGATGTGCATCTAATGGGCGCTGCTGGGGCGGTAATAGGGCCGCTTTACGTCGTGGTGGCATTCTTTGTGGCGCCATTCTTTGGTCTGGCCTGGGCGGGATTCCAGATGTTTTTTAAAAAAATTCAACAAATTCCTTATGGTCCGTTCTTGTCTTTGGGTATATTTGTTGTTATGATTCTACATGATTGGATTCGCGATTATCTGAGTTTTGTGTTTTATCGCTGAAACGGAAGCCCTAAATTCAACATTATAAGGAGATATCAAATGCGGATTACCAACAAAAAAACAATCGCTCTGCTGATTTGTCTTGTATTATTTGCTCTTTTGCCCGGCTGCACTAACTGGGAGGAAAAATATAAACTTCTGGAAGTGGAGAACGAAAATCTAAAAGGTCTGCTCGATGTCGCAAGCGCTGAAAAGGGGCAGCTTGCCGAGCGGATTTCACAAGACCAGATGACAATCGAAGAGCTCCAAAGACAGATTGAAGAACGTGCTAAAACACCAGCCGACGCAACTGGTTTCGGAACGGGCTATGATGTTGCCTTCGACCCATCCAAAGGAACGATTACGGTAACGCTTCCGAACGCGATATTGTTTGATTCGGGAAAGGCCACGTTAAAAAGAGCAACCAGCAGGGAGCTTGACCATATTCAATCGGTATTGCGGGACAAATATTCCGGCAAACAAATAGATGTTGCAGGCCATACCGACACGGACCCCATCAAGAAATCAAAATGGAAGGACAACTGGGAACTTTCCGCTCAACGTGCACTTTCCGTGCTTAGATACTTAGTCAAACGCGGAATCCCTGATGAAAAGATTCAAGCGGTAGGTTGTGGACAAAGCCAGCCTATCGCTTCCAATTCAACCGCCAGCGGCAAAGCAAGAAACCGCAGAGTCGAAATCGTGGTGCATCTGAGGTGATATCTCGTATTACGTAAAAACAATTTTTGCACAATACCGCAGATAGGCAACGTACGATTTTGTTGATATTTGTAAACCGCGCAAGACCAACAGCTAAGTTACGGAGCAAACACTGTGGTTTTTATCATGCCATCCCTGCTGATAGAGACAGCAAAGGCACCGTGTTCAGGTGTATAGAATGACTTGGCGCTGCCTTTTCCTTTAATCATCTGTTGCTGTTTTTCGTATTGGCTTCGGCCGCAACTGTATATCAAAATATCCGCATCGAGCTTTTCCAAAAAATCATCCTCTAACGTATTGACTGAGCCGTGATGAGGGACAACGACAATGTCGGCTTTTAGGTCAGGATACAGCCGTAGTAGCTCTCTTTGTGCGAATTTTTCAATGTCGGAGCATAGAAGTATTTCGGTGCCGGCAAAATCTATCAATGAAACCAACGATTTGTCGTTATCCCCTAAATCTTCATGCTGGAATGTCTGTTCAATCGGCCAGAGTATTTTTATATTGGCGCTGCCGCTTAAATTCAAATCCTTGCTCAAGCGTTTTATTTTGAGGCCCTTTTCGCTCAGGCAGTCATTGAGAAATTTTGCCGTGCCCCATTGGTCGGCTTTGTCAAAAAAGTCATCATTGGCATAAATGCTACCGAGTTTGCAGTGTTCTATAACTTCAGGTATTCCATTTATATGGTCCATATCGTTATGGCTTACGATAATGGCTTCGATCTTATTTACTCCGGCGTAGTCCAAAAATGGTGCGACAATTCGTCTGCCAATGTCGCTTTTATGCAGTGAGCCTGCATCGAACAAAACGTTTGCTTTGCCCGGAAGCTGAGCGAATATCGCCTGGCCGTGCCCGACGTCAAGACAGGTGATGACTAAATTGTCCCGATGTGTCCTCTGCCATTTTGTAGCGCCCAGGAAAACGATCATTGCTAAAAGCATCGCTGTACAGATTACTTTTTTTATCAGAGGACGCTTGAAATAAACAAAACCGGCAAAAAGAACAAAGCAGTAATATAAAATTATTAGTGCAACCGGCACCTGCCCTATCAGTATTTGTGAAATATCCAGATGGGCGATGAGTTCTACGAGCCAAATAAGCCAATTTGACAGGAGGGCAACTATAACTGCCAAAGCAGCACTCAGTGTCGGCAATAAGAAAGACAGGATTATTTTCAAATATCCAATAGTCAAAATCAAAGCTATAAATGGAAAAGCAACCACAGTCCAGATGCTTGTAAGGGGATTAATCGTGTAAAAATGATACAGCAAAATGCCGGCGCCACCCACCCAGGCAGCAAGACCCATAGAAAATAATCTTAATGAATATTTACCAAGTCTTGCGATTGTGAGGAAGAACGGTTTGCCTCTCTGGGTTTCCCTGCTCCAGAAGTGGTCTGTTACTTTTTCATACGTAAAAAACTCGATTCGCTCTGTAAAAAGTAAAATCCCAAGCACCGATGCAAACGATAACTGCCAGCCGACCTCGAATAACTGTGTCGGCCTTATAAGTAAAAGAACTATCGCTGCCAATGATAATGTGTTGATGGGATTGGAATACCGGTGAAAGAAAAATGATACGCAGAAAACACAAACTATAATGGCCGCTCGCAATATCGGTGCTCTCGGAGGGACAATTAACAAAAATATGCCAATCGCCACTATACAAATGACCGCACGGGCAGGCTTCATTA
>CAYTND010000301.1:0-3709 GCA_964438965.1 uncultured Pirellulales bacterium | reverse complement strand
ATCGAAGCCATCAAGGGGCACGCCTTTGGGCGGGCCGAGGCCGGCAGCACTGCTGAGCATTGGGAAAATCTCCATAGAGGTCAGGAATTCATTGCAGACGGTCGCAGCGGGGATAGCACCCGGCCAGCGGCAAATGGCCGGCACGCGGAGTCCGCCCTCAAACATATCGCCTTTGTGGCCGCGCAGCGGGCCGTTATCCGCAGCGCCGGAGCCGCCGTTGTCGGAGAAGAAGATGACGATAGTGTTGTCCGCTAAGCCCAGTTCATCGAGCGTATCCAGCATTTGGCCAATGGCCTCATCCATATAGGTGGTAGCGGCCATATACCGCATACGTTTTGCCCTTTTGGTGTTGGCGTCTTTCGGGTCATACTCGCCGTAGTGCCTGCGTATGTACTCCAGCGGAGCCTGCACGCCGGGCCGGGGACGATTTAGATTGGAGCCGCCATGCGGGGCGTTAAACGGTACGTAGCAGAAAAAGGGCTTGTCCTTATGCTTTTTAATGAAGCGCAGTGCCTCTCGCCGGAAAAGGTCCGTAGCGTATGTACCTTTGTCCTCGGTGGTCAGCTTGCTGCCCCGCCGCATTGAGTGTACTCCGTATCGCTCGTGGGTCCAGTAGTCGATGCCGGTGTTGGTGAAGCCGTAAAACTCATCAAATCCCCGCTGGAGCGGCAGAAAACGGTGCAGTTGTCCGAGGTCCCACTTGCCGAAGATGCCGCTGGTATAGCCGGCTTTTTTCAGCATACGGGGAATCAGCACCTCGCGAGTGTCCATCCCCAATATCATCTCGGGCGAGAAGGCGTATTCGTCCTGGGTATAAAGGTGATCAAAATCGACCAGGTAATTGCGGTACATATCGTAGGTGCCGTTGCGCTGCGGGTATCGGCCGGTGAGTAAACTGCCGCGTGAAGGCGTGCAGGCCGGCCAGGTAACATAGAAGTTTGTCAGCCGAACCCCATCGGCAGCCAGCCGGTCAAGGTTGGGCGTCTTCACTTCGCCGCTTCCATAGCAGCCGAGGTCATTGTAACCCTGGTCATCGGAGACGATGAGTAATATGTTGGGAGGCTTGTTACCCGCAGGTTTCTTAGCGAAAGCACTGTGTTCTCCGTAAGGAGTCCCAAGGACTGCGGTCTCGCTGCTCGTACATCCCGGAATGGTCAGCGCTGCCGCACTTAGACCCATCTTCTTTATAAAATCACGTCGGTTTAACGATATATCTCTCATAGTTACCACCTTTCAAGCACTTCTATCCAACATTCCCAAATTTCCATTTAACACTTTTAGAAACAAGAGCATCACTAATGCTTCAACCAGCCAAGAGCATCGCCAATGTCTCTGCGGTTAGATTGTCGATTCCATCTCAGGGTCCACAGGTCCTCGGCTCGCACGTGCCTCACTGTCCCGTCACCAAAGCAGACATTAACGCCGTCTTTGTGTCGTCTCATGACATAGCATACTATTTGCGACCAGTTGCCTATGTTGTACATTTGCTCCTCGGTCGCTACGGTTGCAGGCACCGGATGGCTGTTGGTCGGCCAGGCGTTGTTCCACCTTGCGTCTGCAATGAATGGAGTTTCTTTGATATTCCTGGTATCTATGGTTACCCACGTCTTTCCGACATACGAAGAATCTAAACCACCGCTTGACTCGAGCACATCACGAATCCATGAATTCTCTCCGAAGCTGCCGATTCCCCAGTCGGTATCCGCCATCCAACTTGCCTGAGCCACATCGATTTGCCAGGCATTACGCGTGTACCCAAAGTAGCTTTGAGCTTGAAGGCCGGTCGGGTTGCCGGTCGAGACTTTGGTGGCGGAAGGACACGTGCGCATCTTATTGATGTCGGAATAGTACGGTCGCAATGTCTCCATGTGGGTGCTGTTGACAGTGCCACTCATGAAGAACGGAAGCTTGGAATCGTAATCCGCTGCATACAGTTGATAACATAGGCCCCACTGCTTCAGAGCCGCCATACAAACAGTTCCTCGTACCTGTTTCCTGGCCATATTCAGTGCCGGCATCAATATAGCCATCAACAGCGCGATGATCGCGATGACTACCAAGAGTTCTATTAGGGTAAAACCTCTTTGCTTGTTCATGACGATACTCTAATTCATCTTGAGACAGAATTGAAAGTCTAATAATAAGCGGGATTTCCCATATACACCGCTAAGCCTTTCGATTTCATTAGATTACCAAATCCATCTTAAAATTGCAACTGCAGCCCATATTTCATTGCTCCCGAAATCTACTTACGCCGGCTCACATAATCTCACGGAAGGCCCATCAGCTTTCAATTAAAGTGCCTCAGAGGCCATTTAAACGGCTAACCCGCCTTGAGGGGTATCAGAAAAACCACCCATAAAGCTTGAATTTTTCGACAGATTTGATATACTATCAAAAATGAGGCTTAGAGCCTATCCGAATAACCCGCTCTATCCCCAAGGGAAGCCCGATGCCTGCGTTGTCGGCCAAAAACGTTCTCAACGTGGAGAAAGCCACGTCTCCGAGCATTTTTGGCCTGCCGCCTTGGCCTCGGACTCCGCCATAGGCGGACAAGTTTTCGCTCGGCCTCATAACGAGACGGTTATTCGGATAAGCTCTTAGTCCCGATGTGTCGGGACAGCTGAGCAGGGACATGCATGGTTATAAGGGAAATACCTGTATAAACGCTTTGCAGGGAGTATGTTGTCATGCGAATTATAAGAGGCTTTACACTCATTGAGCTTCTCGTTGTCATCTCCATAATCGCACTGCTGATGGCGATATTGATGCCCGCCCTGATGAGAGCAAAGGAGCACGGCAAACGCATCGTTTGCAGTAACAACGTCAGGACAATGGGGCTGGCCAATACCCTATATGCTGATGAAGAAGACGGCTGGTATGTTCCAGTTATGGACAGAACACAAGGCGGCAATCGCTATTGGCCCGCCAACAAGCTTTTTAGAGACCTGGTGGGTTACAAAGGAATGAAGGGCGATGCCGCCCCCGGCTGGAACGCACCCAAGGAGTTTCTTTGTCCAAGCGACGTGGTTTCGACTAAGGAAAGACGCGATTCCCAGTGGGACTCCTGGCTCAGTTACGGCTACAACCTGACGGACTGGTACTTTTCAGACTGGTTCGGCATCGGCTATGCCGGACATAGGAACACTACAGTTCCCAGTCCTTCCGGAGAACTCATATTCACTGAGAGCAATGACTGGTGGCTTTGGTGGTGGGGAGCGAATTACGAAGATGGATGGGACGTTCTTGGCCAGGATACAATTACACCTTATAAACAGGTCGGCACTGACGGCCCAACACTGTATCGTCACAGTGAGGGGGTCAACATAGCCTTTTACGATGGGCATGTTGCGTATATGAAAAAAGAAAAGGTTTTCATTAAAGATACATGGGATGCGGGTACGCCGGGGATGTGGTCGGTCTTTAAGAGTTACCCGCCAACATCGGCTGAGCAGAGTAAATTGCCAACACCTTAACAGCGTTTTTGCGAAGAGCTCTTTGCCTGACCCCGCCTCCAAAATCCGCTATTAGAATATCTGCGTCAGAACCCTGGAGCCTACCTCAGATACGCTTCGGCTTGATTTGGCCGTTTTAGGTCTGTCCCAGTCCGCGTGCTCTGAGATTCTTCAGGTCTCACCCATGGTTCTCAAGACTAATAGCTCCATCAAACGATGGATCTGGGCCGGCCGTCGTAGATGACTTTGAACGG
>CAYTND010000300.1:0-3715 GCA_964438965.1 uncultured Pirellulales bacterium | reverse complement strand
GTTTTTGTGAATAACAATCAGGACAATATGATTACTTTTGGCATTCAGCCGACCTTTGCCAGCACTTCGCTCGGCTATATAAAATGTAATAACGCCCGTGAGTATCCCGACTGCAAAAATAAGATTTATTCCGTCGAAGCATTCAAAGAGAAACCGGATGAAAAAGAGGCGAAGGAATATCTCAACACCGGCCAATACTTCTGGAATTCCGGTATGTTCGTCTGGAAGGCCAAAACAATCTTAGCTAATTTGGCGAAGTTTCTGCCCGAAGCTACCGAACCGTTAGCCAGAATACAAGCCGACTGGGGCAGCCCAAACCAGCAGCAAACGCTCCGGGACTGGTTTGTAAAGCTGCCTAAAATCAGCATCGATTTCGCCGTGATGGAAAAAGCTGACAGAGTCCACGCCATAAAGCTGGATTGTCGCTGGTTCGATATGGGTTCCTTCGCTGCACTTGTTGATATTATCAGTTCCGACAAAGACAATAACATCGTCGTGGCCGGTACGAGCGAGCTGCTTGATTGCAAGAACAGTATTATTGTTACCGAAGACAAAGGGCATCTAATTGCCGCTATCGGCCTGGAGAATATGGTCATAGCTCACAGCCCCGATGCCACACTTGTATGCCACATCGACCAGACCCACAGACTAAAAGAGCTGCTTGAGCTGATAAAACAGCACGCCGGCGAAAAGTTTCTATGACGCAATGACGTCGAATGCGGAATATATGCGCAACAAAAATGAGATACCTTGCAATAGACTATGGCACTAAACGCACCGGATTGGCAATCTGTGACTCCGCCGAGACCACTGCCTCACCCCTGGCAGTAATCCAGGGCCAAAAGGAGTTGCTAAAAAAGATTGCGGAGGTGGTCGAGACCGAAAAAGTCGAAGCCGTTGTGTTAGGACTGCCTTTGAATATGACCGGCTCGGAAAGCTCTCAAACCAAACTTGTTTTGAAGTTCGCCGAGCAGTTAAAAGGCTATCTGCATATCCCTGTTCATTTACAGGATGAACGTCTGAGCAGTTTCAGTGCCGAAGAAAAGCTCGCTTCCGCTAACTTTACGAGAGGGGAAAAAAGAAAACGCCTTGACGCCGTCGCCGCCGCTGAAATCTTAGAGGCTTTTCTCGAACAAAAAACGCCCCGGAACTCCGCCGGGACAAATACTCCATAAACACCCCTCTGTATATATAGGATGATTTGACTTGGCAACACAGTAGTCAAATGTAGTAGTCAAATGACTACGACCTTTCAACCGAGATAATTTAATGCGGTGCTCTACTTAAAAAGGAATATATGTAGCCAGATTTCATGCCCGTTACGATCCTTTTCCGTAACATATCGCGGATCATTAAATCCTGCTTTTAAAATTTTTGAGATCCACCAATTTGGTTCTTTGACGGTTAAATGAAGAGGTTTTCCGATAATCTTGGGACCAAAATAATCATGTTGCAATGCTATAGAGAGATAACAAAATTTTTTTGTGCAACGGTAAAAATTATCTAATACTAATTCAACTTTTTCTGTTGGAATATGCTCAAGGACATCGCAACAAATTATTGCGTCATATTTTTTGTTAAAATCTTCTTTATTCCACAACACTCCGACGGTTAGGATGTCATTTTTTATCTTATCAAAAAAATGGTCTAAACAATTTTCCGCAATATCAAATCCATGAACAGAAAATTCGTTACCGCATTCTTCTATCAAAGCACGCATGAGTTTTCCCGACCCACAACCAGCATCAAGGACGGTCTTTACACCACATCTTCTAAGTAAATTTATTATTCGAAGATTCTTTATCGATGCTTCGCCAGGAGAATACAGACGGTATTCGTTGTATTTCCAAATAGCTGTGTATTTCTCTTTTTCAGATTTTTGTAATGATTCACTCATAAATTTTTATCACTGCTGTCCGGTTGTTTGATTTGGAAAACGTTGTAACAATCTAACTGACATTTCCCATTTAAACGCTTAAAAAACATACTTCTCTAAGCGGCATCAATAACCTTACAAAACTTACCTTGAGCTATCAAGAATTTTCTTTTCCGAGGCAGTTTTACTAAAAATATGCATGAAAACACGTTTATTTATACCCCGCCTTTCTTCCAATACCTACTTCTGCACAGACAGTGACCATTGCTTTATTCTCTTTGGTAAAGCCAAACGTCTCAGGAAATTGCCGAGGTTATAAGCTAAGGCAAAAAGTTGGAGCCGAACCTGGTTATCAACGAAATCATGGCACGAAAGCCGTGTCCGGTTCAAGGCATATTTACCAGAGATTCGCGGCGGCCGGCACTCTGTTACGGTCATTCAACCGGATTGCGTTCTTATTGCACAGGGAACGGCATATCCCACAACCATAACACCGCCTTTGGTCGATGGCAACCTTTCCGGTTGAGGCGCTGTAGACAATAGCGCCGAATTGACAGACACGCATGCATTCCCGGCAGCCAATACACGCGTCGGGGTCAACTTCTGCAATATATTCGGCCCGAAACATCACCGGGATCGAATGTGTTACCGTGCATTGCATAGCCAGGCAGTCCGAACGGTCGCAGTTGCACACTCCCCCGATGAACGGCGACTGAAAAGTCCAAACAGTATGGCACAAACCTTCTCGTTCGTGATCTCGAAAGGCCGATACTGCTTCTTCCTTGCTCAATGTCTCCAGTCCGGACATACCCGGCCCCGCAAGAAAGCTCTTATCGAGGCCCCTCATGATCTTGGCTAACTCCCCGCCATTGGGCGACATGCTGACCCCGTAACAGTAGCGCTTTTCTTGGTTCAATGTAACGTGGCGACAGATGCAAGCCACACGGACGATAGAGCCGACAAAACCGAATATCTTTTCAATCTCCTCGATTGGCACTACTTGCCCAAAGTGGGTTTTCTTCTGCCGGCCGGTAATAATGCGGCCAATCATACTCCTTATAAGCTTAGGAGTCTTCTCAAGGCGGTTGAGATGCTCTATACCTCTTGTGAGTCGGTCGGGATTTGAGAAAAACTCTTCAATCATCCTACGCCGACGGATGTCACTCAACAGCTCGTCAGAATAGTTCCTTGCCTGCAAATACCACTTCTTCCCTTCGCCATGTTTTAGACAGAACTCACACATCTTGTAGCCTTTTACTCCGTCAAATTAACGCATTCAGCCTTATCATACTCACAGGCCGGGTCGTTTCTGCACTTTTCTCCGTTCGACACCAGCAATCTTACCAAATTCACCTTGAGAATGTTAAATTCTAAATCCGAATATCTAAATTCTAAACAATATCGAAATTCAAATTTCCAAAATACAAAACAGACCCAATGAGAACAGGCTTCAATCGATGGACACGTTCAAGGATTTCCTGAAACAACCCTTTTGAAACCAGCACCTCCGCCATCTGAAAAATCACATATCTCGAATGCCTCACTACTTTGGCACCAATCTTTATCAGTTTCACTTGAAGCGTCCTCAGCGACCTGGCTTGAGTGGTCTCCATAAGCTCCATACCATCAGAATTCAATTCATTTGTCACTGTTTACATGGGAAATCCGGGTTGAAAAGTTACGGCTTGAGCGGCGGGCGCGGTGGCCCGTCATACGGAGCCGCTCCGAGCGACAGCCCGCGTTTCTCGACTGTCAGCAGTTTGGCCTCGGCCACCTCCGGTTTCAGTATCATGCCGAAGTACCGACCCATCCAGTAGTCTTCCAGCCAACCGATCGGCG
>CAYTND010000299.1:0-3750 GCA_964438965.1 uncultured Pirellulales bacterium | reverse complement strand
GGTCTGTTCGCGATTAAGTTCCCTCAATGCGCCCCACCTTGCCGAGGATACCTGTCTTGTAAAGCTCTCGACACCCGGTAAAGGTAGGAAGGCTCCGTAACTGCGTTCCAATCTGAACAACGATTTTCGCCTTTTTCACGGCATCGCAGGCATCCCGGAGTCTGTCAAGCCTCCTCGCCAGCGGCTTTTCACAGTAGGCATCTTTACCGGCCTCGGCGACAGCTTTAAGGTGTGTGGTGTGCTGGTGGTCGCAAGAGGCAATCATAACAGCATCCACATCTTTCAGGGCCACCAGGTCGCGATATGATGAGAACTGACGGGCGCTGCGTCCGTACCATTCTTTGGCCTGGGCCGCGGCAGCTTCACGGCGAAGCCGCCAGGGATCGCTCACGGCTGTGATTTCAATATTCTCGCTCTCGGCGTGTTTGTGCACACCCGGCATATGAGCACCGAGACCCCGGCCGCCACAGCCTATAACGCCTATTGATATTCTATCGTTGGCACCGACGACGCGGGAGTAACTTCTGGCGGACATCGCCAGGGCGGCGCTGCCGGCCGCAGCGGTCTTTAAAAATTTACGACGGGAGAAATAACGTTGCATTACAGAACCTCCTAAAAGAGACAAAGTTAACTACTGAATGGGACTTTAATATCATACCTTCATATAAACTTCTCGTTTAATCTTTCCGGTAGAGGTTTTCTGAAATTCGTCTATTCTTATTTCAAGATGGTGCGATGATACCTTTTCATAAGAGGACAACCGCCTGCTTTTTTTCTGACATTCATTAACGCTTTGCCAAACGAGCGTTTTGAGGACCTGTGGCTGTTTTATCAAATCAGAGTTGGAAAGACTGGTATGGGCTTCTATTACGTCCCAGTCCGGCCGTACAATTGCTCCGACAGTCTCCCGTACAACGCCGGCTGAATCTTTTCGGAAATTGGGAACCACCAATACCTCTCTTACATATCGAGCCTGTGAAAGAGCTGATTCAACCAGCTCGGGATTAACATTTTTGCCGCCGGGCAGCACAATCAGGTACTTCCTCCGGCCGGCAATGAAAAGGTTTCCATCCCCGTCCAGGTAGCCCAAATCGCCGGTATGCAGCCAGCGGACGCCTTTATCGTCTGTTGTGATAACCGCCCGAGTTGCTCTGGGATTCTTGTAGTAGCCCTTCATAATACAAGGACCGCCGAGGGCAATCTCGCCCTTTTCACAGGGTTGGAGACTTTGCCCTTCTTCGTTGACAACCTTTACCAGCAGAGTGGTGATGGGTTTACCAACAGAGCCTAATGTTTGGGGATTTTCGTTGAATCCGTAAACAGGCGAGTTTTCCGTAGTGCCATAACCCTCATACAGTTTTAATCCCCTTTTCCAGAATACTTCCAGAACCCACCGAGGCATTGGAGCTGCTCCTGATAAGAAAAATCTAAGCCTGTCCCAGCCTAACTTTCTTATCATTCTTTTTCCAATCAACTTCGGCAGGTAACGGTCAAACAGTTTAACAAGTAGATTCTTTTGTTTCAGTTTGGAAAGATTTTCCTCAATATTCTTTGCCAGAACCGTAAAAAGAGCAGGCACGGCGATGAAAATAGTTACACCCCTGTCCCTTATAAGTTCGGACACTCGGCGGTATTGGTTGGTGTAAACATTATTTGCACCGACCCAGAAAGGCAGCAGTTTGCCAACTGTAAGACCCATAGAGTGATGAGGGGGCGAGATATGTCCGAGCGTATCTTCGTGAGTTAATTTTATCTTCTCCACGGAACCCTGAATATTAGCAATAAGATTGGCGCCGGTCAGCTCAACTTCCCGCGGGTCGCCGGTGGTGCCGGAAGTGCACAAAATTACAGCCGTGTCATCAGCTTTTATTTTCTTAGGGATTTCACTTAGTAGTTCACCTGCCTCGGCATCATCCGCATTTGTCTTTTCATAAACGGTCATTTCAATCAGACCCATATTTCGACCTGAGGTCCACTCTTTTAATTCCTGCCGGGAAGCGGCATCCTGATAATCGTCAGCCATGACGATTAGGCGTGCATCGGTATTAAGCACATGACTTTGTACCCCTTCAACTGGTCTTTCCGGGTCAATCAATACCGGCACGGCGCCTGCGAGGATAGTCCCCCAGAAAGCAACGTCCCAGTCCGCACGGTTCTTGCCCAATACCGCTACTTTGTCTTTTATTCTGATGTCTCCTGCCTGAATAAGCCATAAAGCAAAATCTCGTGCCCTTGTTTGTAATTGTTCGAAGGTGAGCTTTTCACTGCGTTCTGCTCTAATTACTTCCAGGCATTCTTTATCTAAAGGCTTGATTTTACTAAGGGACCCATTAAAAAAGTCGATTAAGGTTCGGTATTCAAGCTCGGTTCGCATTTCTCCTTTGGCTCCTGTTAATGGATTCGCAGTTTGCGCTTTTACCGGCTGCCCCGCCATCATACTTACTTTGCCGGAAATTATCTTTTGCAGAACTATAGTCTTTGCAGTACAATATGGCAAGACTTTTTATTATCCTGGGTGCGGATTTTGCAGCATATTGTAAAACCGAAACTTGAGAATTGCAGGGGCTTACTTAACGGGGCAAAGAATTTCCATTCTCAAACCAATAGGAATATCAACGCAAATCAACTCAAACTGTGTTGTCTTTGGCATCAAAACATGAATCGTACACCGACAATTACACCAAAACCGCGTTCGAGGAGCGTGCCCTTTTGGTCTTGCCAAACCGGAAGTTGCAGCAGACCTTCCAGAATAAACGATGACTTCGTGAATTTAACGCCGGGCGAGATATAAAGTACAGACTCGCCCGTATTCGACACATCGTGCCCGTAACGTCGGTCGGGCGAAATATTCTTATACGACACCTCCAGCACCGGTGCCAAAGACGTCCGGGCATCATCCCCAAGGCTGAACTGATACGCAATAGCCCAATCTAATGAAAATTCATCACCTGGATTTATACTATTTCTCCCTCTGTCGGCAAAACCGTTCCACGCATAGCTGATCCCCATGTCCGAAGCCCACGGCCCGCTCCGCCACGATGTGTACAATCCCGGCACCAAATCCCAGGTATTTGACGTAAAAGTTTCTGCTCCCGTCGGAAACTCCAGCCCAAGAGTAGCGGCAATACCGAAAATATACTGAGGAGTGTTTCGTCGATAAATCTTATACTTGCCCAGAATAAACAAGTCGGCCAATCCCGTAGTTTTATTATGGTTCCCGCCCATATTAGAGTCCTGATGCTTGACCGTCTGCTTCAGCATTAGTGTAAAATCCGGCCGAACCCCGTACGCCACTACTGTCGGAAAGGAATACGTGGTCATCTCCCGACCCATGTGAGTCGGGTCGTCCTTGCGCTTCATATAGCGAGCCTGAGTGCGAACAATCCAGCGGTCCTCGGCAGGCGTAAGTCCTGCATCGATGCTGATCCCCGCTGCGTTTGCGCTCGACAAAAATGGACCCAAAACCGAACAGACAACAATAGCGCAGCAGCAGAACCTCTTCATTATTTGTTGTCCCTCCTACCTATTTAATTCGTTTGCCGGGCGTAAAATTCGAACGTCGTATCGCGTCCCATACCTGCTCATCATCCAGTTGGGCCTCCTCTCGCACGACCACAGCTACCTGCATGTCCTGCCAGTTCGCTTCAGCCTTTTCCACCTCGGGAATCTTCGCAATCAGCTTTTCCACCCCACCGTGACATCCGGGACAGCCCATCCCAAACACTTCATACACCCGTGTTTCGTACTCCC
>CAYTND010000298.1:0-3754 GCA_964438965.1 uncultured Pirellulales bacterium | reverse complement strand
TTGGGACCCGATATCAGTCTGGAAAGACTCGCACGAGGGACACCTATGTTCAGCGGAGCCGACCTGGCGGCAATTATTAACGAAGCCGCCCTGGCGGCAACTATGGCCAATAAAGACAATGTCGAAATGGCTGATTTAGAGGAAGCCCGGGACAAGGTCCGCTGGGGAAGAGCAAAAAAGAGCAGGGTCATCGACAAAAAGGAAAAAGAAATCACCGCTTATCACGAAGCCGGCCATACGCTCGTGCAATCACTCTTGGAAGATGCCGACCCGCTGCACAAGGTAAGTATCATTCCACGCGGGCCAATGGGCGGCGCCACTTTTGCTCTGCCGGAAAAGGACAGAACGATATTTACAAAAAGATATTGTATGGCACTTTTGCAGGTGTGTTTCGGCGGCCGAGTTGCTGAAGAAATGTTCTGTGATGACATATCCAGCGGTGCACAATCGGATATTCAACAGGCCACCAATATCGCAAAGCAGATGGTTTTGACCTGGGGTATGAGCAGTGAGCTTGGTCTCATAAGTTACGGGCCCGATATGGGGGTTAGGGACCAGATATACCTGATGCCGGGCGAGAAAGAGTACTCCGAGAAAACAGCCGAAACAATCGACAATGAGGTAAAAAAGATTATCCGAGAGGCGTATGAAAAAGCAAAAGAATTAGTAGAAGCAAACAAAGACAACGTCGAGCAAATAGCAAAGGCCCTGCTGAAATACGAAACCCTCGACGCTGATGATGTAACATTGATTTTGGAAGGCGGCCAACTAGACAAGCCGACAGTTGCCGATTTGTTAGCTGCCGAGCAAGCCAGGAACAATAAGAACAAGCAGCCAAAACCAGAACAAAAAGAACAGCAAGACCAGTCGGCTGACTAATACTATCTCTATTCCAATTAGTATCTGTTGTGGAAACAGTATTTGTCATTCCCGCGGAAGCGGGAATCCAGATTTTTCGCTCTGGACCCCTGCTCCCCGCTTCCGCGGGGACGAGTTTACACCTGCGAAAGCAGGTGCAGGGGTGACATCGTCAGTTTTTTTCCGCAACAGGAACTAATTACCCACGAGCTTTTTATGCAGGAAAGAGTTGCTGTGATATCGAAAGATAAACTTCTTACAGGCGTATTGTGGACGGTTTGTGTTTTTGCGGCCACCTGTTGCGCCTCAGGCCAAAATTCAAATGAGCCAAGTTTAACAATCACCACCGATGTTAGCACCGGTATTGTCCTAGGGACTCCTTATGGAGAGCTGGTAAGATCCGAAAAGGAGTTTTCGTCCGCACGCCTCGAACCTGCTCAAATGGGCGGAAAGCCCGGTATAGCAGTCATATTCGAAGGGACCGATGACCTTCACTATTACGCAAAACCCGAAACCGCGCCTGCCGCCGGATTTGAGCTGAAAGTTGAAGCCAAATCCGACGATTTTGCTTTTGGCCAGACTCTCTTCCCCAAATGGCACCTCTTCACAGACTCGCTGAACAACAAAATCGAGGTTTACGAAGGTCATTTCACTGTCTTTATACCAATCACAGCAATCAAAGCTCCGACAAAAACTACCGTAATTGAAGAAAGCGATATTGAGGTCAGAATTTCCGGTATCGCTTGTACGAGCAAGATATGCCTGCCGCCGTTCGAGAAAACTCTACAGACGAAGATTGATTGGTCTCAGCGCAGCTCCTGGAAAAATATAAGCAGCACTGAACAGACATTGATAAACCAAAGACAATCAAAGAGCCGGGTCATTCAATCGCCTTTGCCCTTGCTTTGGCATTTTTGGCAGGCCTGTCCCTGAATATTATGCCGTGTGTCTGGCCCGTTCTGCCCCTTATCGTAATGCGAATCGTTGAGCAGGCAAAAGCAGGCAAAAAACAATCCAAAGCGATGGGCTTTGCTTTTTGTCTCGGGATATTGCTGTTTTTCGCATCTCTCGCAGTTGCAAATATTATCCTGCAAATATTCTACGGAACGGTCTTACAGTGGGGCGACCAGTACCGAAACCCCATCTTCGTGGCCGGGATGGTGATTTTGCTGGTTGTGCTGGCATTGTTGATGTTTGGAGTTTTTACTATTGGCGTACCGTCTTCAATAGCGAGCAAATCGGGCTCCGGCAAAGGCTATTCAGGCGCTGTCGGAACAGGCTTTCTCGCAGCCATTTTAAGCACGCCCTGTGGCTTCGGTATATTGGCATTCGCCTTCGGATGGGCACAAGCCCAGCATTGGCTGCTGGCTACCGTTGTAATTATGGTTATAGGCGTGGGAATGGCTGTACCCTATGCTATACTAACCTCAATACCCGGTTTACTAAAACACCTGCCTAAGCCGGGACAATGGATGGAATTATTCAAACAGGGCATCGGATTTGTCCTGCTGATTATTGCCGTAAAACTCATTAGTGCCTTACCGCAAATCTATAGAACGAATGTATTATATTTTGCTGTGGTCCTTGGTTTTTGCGTCTGGATGTGGGGCGGCTGGGTCAGCTTCAACACTAAAGCCCCGCGCAAGTGGATTATAAGAATAACCGCTATCATCATTGTGTTTGCAGCCGGGTGGGTGTTTTTACCAACACCAGCCGGTGAGCTAATCCCCTGGCAGGATTATAATGACGCCGTTATAGACACTGCCTTAGTTCAGGAAAGACCTGTTTTAATTAAGTTCACCGCCGATTGGTGCCTGAGTTGCCAGACAGTGGACAAAATAGTTTACCATCGTAAAGACATCGCCGAACTAATTGAGGAAAAAGGAGTCTTGGCAGTTAAAGCTGACACTACTGCAAAGGATTATCCTGCAACGCTTGCATTGAAAAACAAGTACAATGAACCCGGTGTGCCGGTAACCATATTGTTTATACCTGGAGCCGAAGAGCCGGTGAAATTCCATGAGATATTTTTCGCCGGCAAGCTGAAAAAGCTTTTAGAGAAACTACCTTCAAAATAATACCTATGCCCAAAAAAACAGCAGTAAAAAAAACTAAAATAGACAAGACCAAAGCCGCCGAAAGGGTCCGGAAAATCTTCCCAATATTGAAAAAAACGTATCCTAAGGCGAAGATCGCACTTAAGCATGCAAACCCTCTGGAGCTGTTGATTTCGACAATCCTCTCGGCACAGTGCACGGACGTACGGGTCAATATGGTTACTAAGGATTTATTCAAAAAATACACCTCGGCCAAAGATTGGGTAAAAGCTGA
This sequence comes from uncultured Pirellulales bacterium, assembly GCA_964438965.1. Classification (GTDB taxonomy): domain Bacteria; phylum Planctomycetota; class Phycisphaerae; order Sedimentisphaerales; family Anaerobacaceae; genus NIOZ-UU13. The sequence goes on along the minus strand of CAYTND010000298.1, from coordinate 565 downwards.
CATAAAACAAATCGAGTCGGACATAAAAAGCACAGGTTTTTACCACAATAAGGCAGTCAATATCAAGGGGGCCTGCACAAAGATAACAGAGCAATTCGGCGGCAAAATCCCCTGTACAATGCAGGAGCTTTTAACACTCCCCGGCGTGGGCAGAAAGACCGCAAATGTCGTATTAGGCAACGCATTCGGGATACCGGGCGTAGTCTGCGATACGCATGTTATTCGGCTGTCACGCCGATTGGGCCTTTCCGAAAACAAAGATGCCGTAAAGTTGGAATTCGATTTGGCCGAAATAGTTCCGAAAAAGAGCTGGTTATTATTCAGTGATTTGTTGATTTTTCATGGACGAAATATTTGTAAAGCTCGTAAGCCGGATTGTGAGAATTGCCCGATTGCAAAACACTGCCCTGCTGCAAACAAACCGGCTTTATGGTAAAATTCACAAAGTGAAATATGAGATTTATCGGTGAGTAGTGAGTGGAATAAGTGAACCAAAGTGCTTAAAGTTTAGAGTGCCTAAAGTGTAAAGTGCCTAAAGTTATTTGTTTTTTTAACTTTAGCTCAC
>CAYTND010000297.1:0-3759 GCA_964438965.1 uncultured Pirellulales bacterium | reverse complement strand
AAACTTCTCCACAGGATACCTTTCGATGGAAATTCAAAATTCCTTGTTCGATATTTACTATTCATCCTTTTTAACTTTAGGCACTCCAAACTTTAGTTCACTTATTCTACTCAACTCACCACTTTTGTCCCGATTTATCGGAATCACCATATTTGATAAGCTCAACTGGGCTGATTACAGCCTCTGTCCACATACCAAAATGCGGTTTTTTTCAAGCATTCGATATTTCAAGCCGCCTTTCTGCCGATAAATAAAAAGACTGTCCAAAACCATAAAAGCGCGAAAAAGGGAATAAGCCGATGATAACGAACAAAAATTTATTAGCTGTTGGAGTGGTCGTTGTATGCTGCATAACGGTGGTCTGGTTTTCCACGTCAATTCAGGGCGGCCCAGGAACTTACGAGCTCCGGCCCCAAATTAGCATACCTGAGTACAAAACCGATGCGGTCCGTGCTATAGATGCCTATGAGCGTTTGATGGAACGGTTTATGGACCTGACCGAAAGGAATTCAACGATGATTGGTACGGACCTCAAAGAAGTTATGAAAAAATTAGATTCTATTAATGATAAATTAACAGAGCTTTCGGCGCGAATTGCAAGGATAGAAAAGACATTCGGCATCGAACAACCCAAACCACCAGCGGAGAAAAAAACTCGGCCTAAAGCTCCTGACAAAAAAGCCAACAACGAGTCTTTGCCACCCTGGTGAAATAGTTTGTTATCGTACAAAACAGGTTGCCACCTGTGCCTGCGTTACCGACAGGTGCAGGCAAGAAAGGAGATACCAGATGCTCAAGATAAAAGATGTTATGACAAAAGACGTAGTCAGCGTAAAAAAAGAGACATCAATATATGAAGCGATGAAGATTATGAGAAAAAAGGATATTACCGGTATGCCGGTCATCACAGATGATATGACCTTAGTGGGGGTAATTACAGAAAAAGATGTACTCAGGCTGTTTTACGCTGATGAAGACGAGAAAAGTAAAACAGTCGGTTTCTTTATGACACGACCGGCGGTTTCCTACAGGGAGAACGAAAGTTTACAAAGTGTTTGTGATTTTATGATGATTAACTACTTCAGAAGGGTCCCGGTTGTATCGAAAAAAGGAAAGCTGGTTGGGATTATCAGCAGACCGGATATAATAGACTATATTCTCGAGCAAAGACGGCAGAGTGCTGAGGTGCGTTCAGAAACCAGCTTATTAATAAGCCCTGTTACATAACCTGCTGCAAGCAAAGGAATGCCGGAGAGAGGTTTTTCCGTTTAAGTCCTGCAAGCCAGCCCACACAATCTCACAAAACTTCCACAACTTAAAATCAACCAAAAGCTTGCATTACCCCGGCCGATTGTTTTATAATTATGGCAGATAAGCATACCGGCAAAACTTATTGCCTCTCTTTGAAAGAGAAGGGTAAACGTCATGTGTAAACGAAACGCTTTTACACTAATAGAGCTTTTGGTAGTGATTGCCATTATTGCATTACTGATGGCGATATTAATGCCGGCCCTTCGCCGGGCCAAGGAGCAGGTTAAGGAGGTAGTCTGCAAGAGCCATCTGCACCAATGGTCAGTTTGTTTTATGATGTACACGTCCGACTATGACGGTAGGTTCATGCCGGGCATCGACGAAGATTGGGCAACGGGCCGATACTCCTGGATATATACGCTCATTCCCTATTACAACGAACCGGTTATTCGCCTTTGTCCAAAGGCCAAACGCACTATCGACGAGGGTGGCACAATGCCCTGGGTGGCTTGGGACGTTAGCAAAACCAATCCCAGTGATTTTTCATATCTCAGGGACCCCATTTACAAGGTCGGCAGTTACGGGCTTAACTGGTGGGTCAATGACAGCGACCTGGTTGCGGGTGCACATGATGTGAAGAACAAATGGCGACGGACCGGCCAAAAGAATGCGAGTATGATTCCTGTGTTAATGGACTCCGGGTTCATGTTGGTCCGGCCTGAGCCATCAGACCCACCCCCGGACCAGGACGGAGAATTTCTCTGGGCATTCGGGGGCGGCATGAGACGTGTCTGCACGAATCGGCACAACGGCAAGATAAACATACTCTTTATGGATTGGTCCACGCACAAGGTGGGTCTGAAGGAACTTTGGGCATTAAATTGGCACCGCAGTTTTGATAATAGTAATCCCTGGACCAAAGCTGGCTTCGTACAGCCTTCTGATTGGCCCCAATGGATGAAACGCTTTAAGGACTACTGAAAAAATACCTGCCCTAAGGCTTTAAGCCCTTATATTCAGACCATTAATCATTGATGGATTTTATGTTTAGCCCCTATACCTGTGCTGGGGGTTCACGACCTTTTGCGCCACGTTTACTCTGAGCACAGCGAGCAAATGGGAATTAATCTATTTATATCCTGCAAAGTAGCTCCCCATCTCAAAAACTAAAAAATACTTTTGGACATTAGTATTATCTTTTTTCGCTCGATATTCAACAATTGTTTTTGGCAGTATTCTCCTGCTTATTAGATGTGTGTGTATTTGCCTAAAACTCGGGGCAGGGAGATATTGTCAAATATTGTGGATAAGATCTTTCTCGACTCATCGGAAGAGGGCTGTGGGTGAATTCTGTTGCGTTCTACCCAAGTCTTCCGAGGAGAACATGAGAAGCCGTTTCGCGGGCTGGTTCTACTTTTTCATCAGCCCAGTCTCCAAAGCCGGATTCATCGAGAATCTCGTAGCGGACTGCCCATGGCGATGGCCCGGTCCTTGCCTGACATCTGGCTTCGGCTGGGGGGTGATTAGGTAGAAAACGCATCGCCGAAGGCGACTCCACTTTATCAACATTTCCCCGTATTGAGCCGTTACTGTTCAAGCAGCGATATCCTTGACACCATCTACAAACTTAACGCCTTTAGTAACCTCAGCTAATTGTATCCTACTGAATCAATAACGGCCATAAAAACAATATATAATAGTTTATAAAAGCTCGTAGTCCTTTTGACTAATCAAAAGGACTAGATGATTTATCCCGCTCGTACAACATGCCCTCACAATTTTGGATTTTAACTTCTGCCTTTTAACTTTTTACTTTTGATTTTCCCTGTGCCTTTGTGCCTTTATTACTTTGCAATCCTGCACAATACGCTCCACATTTTACCCCGTTAGATAGTTAGATTTATCTAAGCGTGGCCGTCTTCCGTCCTCCAACTTTAGCTCACTTTAGGCACTTTAGTTCACTAATCAACCAATTCTCTAATCCACTAATTCACTATTGCCGTTTTCCGTCTATCGATAAAACCTGATTTTAATGCCGATTTCCAAACAATATCACAGAATCAGCCGTAGTAAAGTAGTGCGGAATAAAAATTAAAAAAATAATTAAAAAAAACTTGACGAGCTGTCGATACCGTAATAGAATGAAGTATTAGGTGTAGGCTGACCTGTGTAACAGCCCATTAGAAAGGAACAGGTTAGGGTTTTGAAAATAAATTCGAGAATGCTTTATTTTTGCTTTAAACTGCTGATGGACAATTGTTAACGTCCGCGTTTGATGGCCGCTGGCAGTTTTAAGCAGCGGTTTTTTTTATTGCTCTTTTTTAAGTTTATAGTTATAACCGGCGGGCCTTTTCAATTGACTGTTTTCAATTGACTATTTACTTTGGCTCTTGAGCGCCCTTGAAGTTTCGCCTGAATATCGCCGATTCATTAGTAAATAGTAAATCGGTACAGGGCTCGTAGCTCAGCTGGTTAGAGCGCACGCCTGATAAGCGTGAGGTCGGTAGT
>CAYTND010000296.1:0-3760 GCA_964438965.1 uncultured Pirellulales bacterium | reverse complement strand
GCGGGCGGCCGAACTATTCAGTCAGGCACTTCAAAAGAACAATACACTTGCAGGGCCTTGCTACAGGCTGGCCCAGTATGCGTTGATGAAAGAGCAAAAAACAAAAGCAAGGGCTTATCTGGTTTCGGAGCTGGAAACTTGTCCGGAGGATGTGGAAATCCTGGTTTCCATGGGGTCGATGTTTTTGAGAATTGGTGAGTTTGATTATGCGACGCATTGCCTTCTGCGGGCTGTCGATATCGATTGTGCTAATGTGGATGCCTATTACTATCTTGGCGCTGTCAGGGCTATAAAAGGAGAGTTTGGGGATGCTGCGGAATTTTTTGCCCATGCGGTCGATATCAGAAGTGAGCATATTCCCACTTTGAGGGATTCGGCTTTTGTTTACCTGGCAATGGGCAGATTGGCCGACGCTGCGAAGAGCGTTAAGAAGGCACGTTCTTTAGCAGGTAGCGACCCACAGCTAAAAGCACTTGGCCGACGAATTCATCTGGCCCAGGTATGGCGGCGAATATCGGATTTTCTTTCTCGATTCAGAATTCGACCCATCTTCAAAAAACTTCCTCACTAATTTTTTCCCCCTCATCTTTATTTGCAAATTGTCGCCAAATACATTAGTCTATTTCGTCCGGCCGAGTGGCGGAATGGCAGACGCTGGGGACTTAAAATCCCCTGCCCGTTATGGGCGTGTGGGTTCGAATCCCACCTCGGCTATTGTTCGTATCTCGTTCTAATAAACAAAGGAAATAGAAAGTGAACCAAAGTGACTAAAGTGCCTAAAATCTAACACACTTAATTCTAATAACTTTAGGCATTTTAGCTCACTTTAGGCACTTTGAACTTTTGATGGAGATAGATGATGGCCAATAAGAACCTTAAGCTTGTGGATGTAGGGAAACCCAATCTGTATCGTCAGATGTTTCCATATACTGAATTTCCCAGGGTAATCTTCGATAAGCAGAAAGTTAAGTATGATATGCCGGAGAAGATATGGATAACCGATACGACGTTCCGTGACGGTCAACAGGCACGGCCGCCTTATAAGTCGGAGCAAATCCTCAGGATTTACGACTTGCTGCACGAGATAGACGGTGGGACAGGCCTGATTCGCCAGTGTGAGTTCTTTCTATATTCAAATCGTGACAGAGAAGCGATAGAGCTGTGCAAAGAGCGAGCTTACAAGTTTCCCGAGATAACAGGCTGGATAAGGGCTGTGGCGGTTGATTTTAAATTGGTCTCACAAATGGGACTTGGCGAAACGGGCATTCTGACCTCGGCAAGCGACTATCATATATTCCTGAAGCTGCGAAAGACACGGGCACAGGCGATGGACGCATATCTTGATATTGTCAAAGCGGCGTTAGACAGCGGCGTTACTCCGCGTTGTCACCTTGAGGATATAACGCGAGCTGATTATAAAGGTTTTGTTCTGCCGTTTGCCGCTGAGCTGATGAAACTTTCGGCAGAATATGATAAGCCGGTCAAGATTCGGCTTTGTGATACGCTTGGCTTTGGCCTGCCGTGGGCGGAGGTTTCTCTGCCGCGGAGCATTCCGAGACTCGTCCACGGGCTTCGGAATATCGGCGTTCCGTCCGAATGGCTCGAATGGCACGGTCATAACGATTTACACAAGGTTCAGGTGAACGCTGCAACGGCGTGGCTTTACGGGTGCAGCGCAGCCAACGCTGCGATATTCGGCTGCGGTGAGCGAACGGGCAATCCGCCGCTCGAAGCATTGGTTGTTGAACACGCCCAGTTGAAGGGCATGACCCAGGGCGTCAACTATGCGGCGATAACTGAATTAGCCCGGTACGCCAGGAAGGAATTAGGTCTTGAGATTCCGCAGAACTATCCGTTGGTTGGACAAGACTTCAATGTTACCCGGGCCGGCATTCACGCAGACGGCTTATCAAAAAACGAGGAAATATACAACTGCTTCGATACACAAAAGTTACTCAACCGCCCTGTCGGTGTGGCAATTACCGACAAGACCGGCGCCGCGGGTATCAAGCACTGGGTAGAGGCCAAGTACGAGATTCAAATCCCCAAGCATGACCCGCGCATAACCAAAATCAAAGACAGAATTGATGCTGAGTATGCGGCTAACAGGGTATCGGTGATATCAGACGAGGAGATGTTTGAGTGGACACGGGAAGCTTTCAGTGGTAATTTGCCGCCGTTAAGAGAATAAGTGGATGAGTAAATTCATTTTACATATAAGCGCATCGACGCATTTACGCTGATTATGCCGGATAAAAAGATCAAGGCAGTACTGTTCGACCTCGGCGAGACCCTGGTGAACTTTGGTAAGATTAAGGCCGGCCGGCTCTTTCGGCAGGGGGCGAGATTATCGTACGATTTCCTTAAAAGCTGTGGCCAGCCGGTCGGCAATTTCCAATATTACTGTTGGCGAAACCTGGTGGGACTGCGCATACGACACTTGCTTTCCAATATAACGAAAAATGATTTTAATTCTCTGGCTTTGTTAAGGGGAATCGGTATAAAAAAAGGTATCAGGCTCGACGGGAAACAATGGCGGCACTTTGGATGGCTTTGGTATGAACCTTTGAGTAAAGTTGCCACGACCGAGCCGAAAATAAAAGAGACCTTAACCACACTCAAAAATTCCGGACTTAAGTTCGGCATAGTTTCAAATACTTTTGTGAACGGCTGCTCCTTAGAGAAACACCTCGAGCAGGAGGGCATATTAGATTTCTTTACGGTCAGGGTCTATTCGTACGAATTTGATTTTCGAAAACCGGACACTCGAATCTTCAGGATTGCCGCCGAGAGGGTTGGCGAGGCGATGGAAAACATATTGTACGTGGGAGACCGGATTGATAAGGACATCAGACCTGCGATAATAAGTGGTATGCAGGCAGTTCTGAAAACTGCTTACACCAATGCCGGAAAGAAAATCCCCAGAGGGGCCTGGCAAATAAACCAGCTTTCCGAACTGCCGGACCTGATAGAAAAAATCAACGAAAAGATAGCGAACAATAAACGGTCATTCTGAGTGAATCGCCTCATTTTGTCATTCTGAACGAAGCGCAGCGAAGTGAAGAATCTCTTTAGGACTCAAGAAATGGGATTTTTCGGCTCCGCCTCAGAATGACAAAAGAGCGCAATGGCTGAATGAAAATTCTGTTACAGAAACAAGGTCTTACCACAATAATTGAGAAGTTATGCAAGCCCAGAATCAATATCACGTTTACATTATGACCAATAAATCCGGGACCCTTTATACAGGCATAGCCAACAACATAAGAAAGAGAGTTTATGAGCATAAGAATAAACTCATTCTGGGCTTTACGAAAAAGTATAATATCAGTTGCTTGATTTATTTCGAGACTTTCGGTGATGTGTATTCTGCTATCGCCAGAGAGAAAACCATCAAGGGTTGGTTGCGCAAAAAGAAAATTGAATTGATACGGGAAACCAATCCCGATTGGAAAGACTTGGCTGAGGATTGGTATGATTGAGATTCTTCGCGTAGTTTATCCTTGAGCGAAGCGAAGGGCTCAGAATGACAAATGGTAGTTATGCCTTTTTGTCATCCAATAGAATGATAGGTGGTAATTGTGCCTCTTTGTCATCCAGTAGAATGACAGGTGGTAGCCATGTCTCTTTGTCATCTTGAGCGATAGCGAAGGATCTGGCCTCAAAACAGGAATAATACGTGACAAACAACCAAAATCGTAGGGTGGGGATCGCACCACCATTATTTCTTCATGACAAACAGATTCCAATTTGGTAATCT
>CAYTND010000295.1:0-3768 GCA_964438965.1 uncultured Pirellulales bacterium | reverse complement strand
GTACGCCTGTCGAGGCGAACATGATATCCAGTGGCGGCTTTTTCCCTGCTCGTGTTCGTCCGGAACCTTTCAGATAGAGGATTCCGATGCCATACCGCAGGTCAGCGTTCATATTCGGATACCAGTTATCCTCTGTGCCCGGTTCGCTAACCAGCACAGGCTCACTCCACGATTGACCGTCGAAGCGTTGGAGATACAACGCTCCATAAGTCTTGCGTAGGTCATTTTTGTTCTCGAAGAGTGTCTTGCCGAATAGAACATACACATGAGCTGGCTGGTGCGACGTATCAAGACTCAGTACCGCCGTGAAAGTCTTGAACGGCTGAAGTTGCACAGGCTTCGACCAGCTATTTGCGCGATAGGGTGTCTTGGCATTGCGATACCAGAGGTTTCCATCGCCATCCACATAGGCAAGGTGTATCACCTTTGCTTTCTCATCAAAAACAGCACACATCCGCCGGTCGGTGCCCCGCACCAGGGACATTTTCGAGGAGAGCACGACCGGCTCAGCCCACTTCTCACCATCAAAAAGCCGGCCATAGAGCTTTCCCACTCCCTCCACGCTAAGCATACCGAAGACGTAGCTTCTGCCCTCCTTTAGAGGAAGGTTCTCGTGTGCTTCGCTGGCTTTCATGTCGCTGAGGAAGGGGACGAAGCGCACCTCAGGCTCCCAGGCGGTGAAGTCGTTGGGCATAACGCTCCTGCTCCAGAGGAGCTCCATCCCTTTGACCTTGCCCCCTTCATCTCTGATGACCGCTCTACCCGTCATCGTGAAATAGCCCTTGGCGTCCTGCTGAAAATCGGGATAATAGCTGAGACGGAGGTCCAGCTTGACGGGTTCCTCCCATTGGATGCTGTTGCCCGATATGGTTCCTTTGGCGATGAAGTGGTCGAACTTCCAGGCGGGTTCGGCCTCCACGAGCACATCGTAGCGGCTGTGGATGGTATTACCGATGATAAGGTGCGACCGGCCGGCCTGCGGTGCTTCGGTAGCCGTCCACGTCAAACCGTCTTGCGAAAAATGGTAAGTATCCGGGCGACCGCGAAAGACGAGCCATTTGCCTTCGTGTGGGAACACCAGTCGTATTGTGCCCCGAGTAGTAGAATGCCATCCACCAGGGGTTGTAGCGACTTTAGAATGGATGAAAGTTGGCGGCCACAGTGTGGTTTGCTTTTGGGCATGACCCAGGGTGGTTAGTAACATTAGTATCCCAGCCAGTATTAGTGCTATCAATGTGGGATTCTTCATATTGCTGCGACTCTAACATTTATTATTCCGGTGGTACGAGGCCCTGTTCCAGCATTCGTGCATATTCGATGCAGTATTTGGCCCAGGGCTGAGCTTCAAGCCGGGCTTTGGGTATCGGCTTGCCGGTGCCTTCGCAGATACCATAAGTTCTCTGCTCGATACGCCCCAGTGCATCGTCAATTTCTCTTAGTAATTTCCTTTCGCTGTCCATCAGTCCCAGAGCGAATTCCTGCTCGTAGTTATCGGTTCCGATGTCGGCCATATGGATAGGCATACTTGACAAGTCACCGGCTGCGTCCAGCCGGGATTTCTTCAGAGCTTCGTCTTCAAATTCGTTTACGTTTCTCAGGATTTCCCTGCGTTTTTCCAACAGCATTTGTTTGAAATGCTCAGTATCGGCGGAAGTCAAAGAGCGTTTCTTTGTCCGAGTCGAACTTACTTTTTCTCTGGATGCTTTTTTACGTTTTTGTGCCACTTGCCGATTTACCTTTCTTACTACTAATTTCACTTTTTGTATAAAAGCTGATTATAACACCTTAAAGCATGTTGTGTATAATATTTGTTTTATCCACAGGCTGTAGTTCATGCGGCAAAAGTATAGTCAGTATAATTAGATTATTCAAGGCAAATCACCTGGGCAGCCTTAACATCTTGCAAAATAAGCAGTTACGTCAACAGGCTACTGCTTTTATTCCTGTTGGATGTTGTGTGGTTTGCAGGTGATTTGTCCGCTGTCTTTTGCAAATTTTCCGAGGGGAATAAAGAATTTTTCCTGGCCGAGGCTGCCTACAAATGTCCTGATGCCGAAAACTTTCTCGATTTGCTCCCGGGACAAAACATCTTTGGTTTCGCCGATGTGATAGTTGCCATCGGCGCCGAGAAGTAAAATTTCATCGCAGTATTGGGCTGCCAGGTTTATATCGTGCGTTACGACCACAATCGTTTTGCCTTTTTCAAACTGGGCGGCTTTGAGCAAATCATATATGCCAACCTGATGTTTCAAATCCAGAAAGCTCGTCGGTTCATCCAAAAGCAAAACCGGGCTGTTCGCCGCAAGCGCCCTTGCGATAAAAACCCGCTGTCGTTCGCCGCCGCTGAGACTTCCGAGTGGTCGCAGAGCAAACTGGGCCGTGTCGGTTGCCTCGAGCGCTTCATTAACCATCTGTTTGTCTGTTTTGTCCTCGAACCCGAATGTGCCCAAATATGGTGTTCTTGCCATCGACACCATCTGGGCGACGGTAAAATCAAATACCGGTACGAATTCCTGGCGAACTACGGCGACTTTTTGTGCAAGTTTTTTGACTGAATACGATTCCACAGGTGCCGCGTCAATTCTTATGGAGCCGGTTTTGGGTCTGAGCAGTCCACAGAGCAGATTTAACAGAGTTGTTTTGCCCGCACCGTTTGGCCCTGCTATGGCGAGAAACTTCCCTTGAATTACTTCGAAACTGATACCTTTTAAGATTGTGTTTTGGGGTGTATAACCAAAGTTCAAATTTTCAACTTCTATAATAGCGTTCATTTTAACCAGCTAACTTTTCTGCTGTATTTGGCCAGCAAAATCAGGAAAAACGGCCCACCTGCAATGGCTGTGATAACGCCTACCGGCAATTGGGCGGGCGCAACGATTATCCGGGCGATTGTGTCGGCGATAACTAAAAATGCGGCTCCGATTATCGCACTAAGAGGCAGCAATTGACGATGGTCGGGGCCGAATGCAAGACGGACTCCGTGAGGTATGATAAGGCCCACGAATCCTATTAGTCCGCTCAGGCTAACGGCGATAGCGGTTACAAAGGCTGCGCAAGCAAAAGCAACTATCCTGGTTCTTGCCACATCAACGCCAAGTCCCTTTGCCTCCTCCTGACCAAGGGCCAGAACGTTTAACCGATGGCAAAGAGTAAATAGGACGATTATCCCAGCTATGATACAGCCTGCGCTGACCCACAAGACAGATAATTCTTTATCTGTTATATTGCCCATCAGCCAAAATATTGTCGAAAATACCTGTTCGCTTTTTGCTATGGATGTTAAGAACATTATTATTGCTGAGAAGAAAGCATTGACTACGACGCCGGCAAGCAGTAAGCTTGTTACCTGTGATTTACCTGTAAAATGCCCGATGTACCAGACCAGCCAGACGGTTATAAGCGCTCCTGCAAATGCAAAAATCCCTATTGGCGAACCACCCCAGAAGCTCCAGCTTATTCCTGATAGGATTGCAATAATTACACCTAATCCTGCGCCGCTTGATATTCCGAGGATGTAAGGGTCGGCCAGAGGATTTCGTAAAATCGCCTGCAGGACAACACCCGAACAGGCAAGAGCTGCCCCTACCAGTGCGGCCAGAATCACTCGCGGTAATCTGATGCCGACAAGGATTTCGTAATCGATATTCTCACCCGGTTTTTGGCCCGGGCCGTGGAATACCCTTTCCATAGAAATATTTTGTGTCCCAATCAAAGTGCATAAGCACATTACCACCACCAGCACCGCCAGACAGATGGAAACTTTAATTG
>CAYTND010000294.1:0-3774 GCA_964438965.1 uncultured Pirellulales bacterium | reverse complement strand
CGAAGAATACGAAGGCAAGATCAAGATTCAGAGTTGCCCCGGCAAAGGTACAACCGTTTCAGTTTGTCTGCCGTATACTCCTATGGATGTTGTTGATGATGGGTAGGACTGCCAATATTCTTGTCGTAGAAGACGACACAGCCATGCGTCAAAGCTGCGCTAAACTTTTTCGTCTCGAAGGCTATGGCGTTGTGGAGGCTTCTTCCGGGGCCGATGCACTTGACCATATCAAGGAGCAAGGCGACATCGACATTGTATTGACTGATATCAAGATGCCTGAAATGGACGGGATGACGTTACTTAAAGAGATCAAATCTTTGGACTCCGGCATCGTAGTTGTACTGATGACCGGCTATGGCAGTATCAAAAATGCCATTGAAGCAATGAAGCATGGAGCTGCCGATTATATCACCAAGCCGTTCGATACAAATGAACTGTTGATGACTATCAGTAAGATAGTTCGGTTGAGCAATCTTCAAGACGAAGTGTCCCGGCTGCAATCAGAGTTGCATGATAAGTATCGCTTTGAAAACATCGTGGGCACAAGTCCCAATATGATACTGGTGTACGAGAAGATTGAGGCTGCAAGAAAAACCGACAGTACCGTGTTGATTTACGGTGAAAGCGGTACAGGTAAAGAACTGGTAGCCAGGGCCATCCACTACAACGGACTTCGGGCCAACAAACCCTTTGTACCCATTAACTGCGCCGCTATACCTAAGGAGTTGGTCGAAAGCGAGTTGTTCGGCCATAAGAAAGGGGCTTTTACGGGGGCCTTCAGTGATTCAGCGGGACTGTTTCGCACAGCGGATGGCGGCACCATTTTCCTCGACGAGATCCTTGATATGCCTTACGAGAGCCAGGCCAAGCTGCTGCGTGTACTCCAGGAAAAACAAATCCGTCCTGTTGGTGATACCGAAGAGGTACCAGTCAACGTCAGAGTTATTGCATCAACAAATCAGGATGTGGATAAAGCGGTAAGCGAGAACAAATTCCGTAAAGACCTTTACTATCGCGTAGGTGTTATCAGGATCAATCTGCCATCTTTGCGGGCGCATCTTGATGATATTCCCCTGCTGGTTCGTCACTTCATTGCCAAGTTCAACGGTATTTTCCAACAAACAATTAAAGGAATTGATACCACTGCGTTGGATACTCTGATCCATTATGACTGGCCTGGTAACGTGCGCGAGTTGGAGGGTGCAATCGAGAATGCATTTGCATTTGCCAGTTCAGACATGATTCACAAATCTGATCTGCCTGCCTATATCACCAAGTGCATAGCGGCCAACAAACGTAAGTCACCGGAGGCCAGGGAAGGAATGGGTGTATCGACGCTGTTTGAGGCAGAGAAGAAGATTCTGGTACAATCGCTGAAAGCTGCAAACGGTAATAAGACCCGTGCGGCTCAACTCTTAGGCATCTCAAGGCCCAGACTTTACAAGATGATGCAGCGACATGGGATTCGGGAATAGGGGTTTGGAAAGAATAGTTACACTGTAATGCTATGTTACACGCATATCGGACCTTCCTTATTAAGCACAACTTACGGTAATTGGGGTCGCGTAATCGTAACGATTCGTTACACAACAGATCAGTTCTTTTGTTAGGGCACACAAAATGAATTACACCGTCTTGGTTGCTTTAACTCATTTGAATTACTTGAGTTACATCTTTTTCCTTATTTTTTTACAGTAAGTAATCGCTTTGTGGTCTCGTTCTTGCGTAGATCTATATTACGTAATCTATGTTTGTAAATGGAACATCTAAGGTGTTTTCTTAGTCCTATAAATAGCACTAAACATTTGTGGATAAAGAGGTTACGACTGTTTTTCACATCGCAACCGAGGGGGACGAAGTGTAACTTGCATTAATGAGTTGGTTCACTGTATAATTCCGTTCTCAGAAAGATAAAGATTGGGTAGGCACGTATGAAATATGTTATTGAACAAGAGCAATTACGACCGCCCATAGTTGAAGCGGTTGAGGAACTCAGCGGCCAGGATGTCAAGGAGTGCTACCAATGTGGAAAGTGCTCGGCTGGGTGTCCCATTGCAGCGGATATGGATGTGCCGCCCAACCAGGTAATTCGACTTCTTCAACTCGGCTTGGTGGATGAGGCACTGAAGTTGAAGACTATATGGCTATGTGCATCATGCGAAACCTGCACTACACGCTGTCCACGGGAAGTTGATCTGGCGGCTGTGATGGATGCGCTGCGGAACCTTGCGATTCGGGAAGGCGTCCGCAGCCCGGAGCGAGTTGTCCCTTTCTTCAATCGAATATTTCTCAGTTTAGTTAAGAGGTATGGCCGTGTCTATGAGATGGAGCTTATAGGGAGGTTCAACACGGGAACTTTCAATTTCTTTAAGGATGTTATGAAGGCTCCGAAACTGTTCTTCAAAGGTCGGTTGAAACTCTGGCCGAGTTTCGCAGGAAGAAAGACAGCGAACACAGTCTTTAAAGACCTCAAGAGAATCAAATCATCGAGACAAGCTGAGAAGTCCACACAGCCCAAGGAATTATAAAGAGCATAGAGACCAATGAAATACGCATATTACCCCGGATGTTCGCTTCACGCCACAGCGATCGACTACAACGAGTCAACGTTGGCTATCGCTGGAGCGCTCGGCATCGACCTGATAGAGGTGCCGAACTGGAGCTGCTGTGGTTCGACGCCGGCGCACTGTACCGATGAGCTGTTGGCTGCCGCTTTGCCGGCGAAAAACATGATTGCTGCCAAAACAGTAGCAGATGAGATGCTTGTCTGCTGCTCAGCTTGCTTTAGCCGGTTCAAATTTGCCCAGAAACATATTGAGGAAAAAGAGAATCTCCGAACTGAGCTGGCTGAGATAATGCCTGTTGAGCAAGTTCTAAACATGAGAGTACGACATTTGATTGATATTTTGGCGCACGACGTCGGGCCGGAAAGGATCGCAGAGAACAAGCGCTGCGACCTCGGCCTGAAGGTTGCATGCTACTATGGCTGTCTTCTTACCCGGCCACCAAAGGTTACGAATCTCGATGATGTGGAGGACCCACATTTTATGGATGACCTGTTGAGGGCGGCGGGAATGGAGACTGTCAACTGGCCTTTTAAGACAGAATGCTGTGGTGCCACGTTTTCTCTGACACGCACAGAGATTGTTTTGAGGCTGTCGGCAGAGATACTGCAAATGGCCAAAGAAGCTGGTGCCGACTGCATCAGCGTGGCTTGTCCGCTTTGTCATGCCAACCTTGATATGCGACAGAGTGACATCGAGAAAAAATTGGGGCTCAAATATGATATTCCCATCTTCTATTTTACACAACTACTCGGTATGGCGTTTGGCCTGGAACGGAGCAAACTGGGTATTGGACGGTCGTTGGTAAACTGCGATGAGCTGCTTGCTGCGAAAGGGATCAAATGAGTGCGGATGAAACAAGCTGTGTGGAATCTCCTCCTCGCGAACGTGAACGTCAGCAGGAGCGTGGTGAAGTCGCCACAAGTGGCAGGCAAATAGCGCCCCGTGTGGGTGTTTTTATCTGCCACTGCGGCATCAACATCGCAAAGACCGTTGACGTGAAGCGTGTTGCAGAGGAAATCGCAAAAGAGCCCGGGGTGGTGATAGCCGAGGACTATCAGTACACGTGTTCCGTGCCGGGCCAGCAAATGATTGTGGACGGTGTGCGTGAGCACAACTTGAACTGGGTGATAGTTGCCGCGTGCAGCCCGTAAATGCACGAACCCACTTTCCGTCGCGCCGTTGCCAAGGCGGGATTGAATCCGTATCT
>CAYTND010000293.1:0-3783 GCA_964438965.1 uncultured Pirellulales bacterium | reverse complement strand
AAAGTGGTTGAAGTTTATGGATATGGTAACGTAAGAATGCCGGGTACTGTTACCGCACGCCTTAAGCAAAAGTTCGACCACTACCGAAATATTCGCGGCCTCGATGATGAGGTGGTCGTTGATATGATTCAGCGGGACAAAATCGATATTCTGGTGGAACTTTCAGGTCACACTGCCGACAATCGTCTGCTTGTAATGGCGCATAAGGCGGCTCCAATCCAGGTTACCTATTTGGGTTCTCCGGATACAACCGGATTGGAGGCAATCGATTATCGTTTTACAGATGTCCTGGCCGAGTCCCCTGAATCCCAACAATTCTATACCGAAGAATTATTTTTTTTGCCGGAGGGTTTTCTCTGTTATAAGCCAGCTGATTTTGCGCCGCCTGTGGCGCCACTGCCAGCCTTTCGAAATGATTATACCACGTTTGGTTCGTTTAACAGCAGCAGTAAGGTACATCCACATATCATTGAGCTATGGGCCAAGATTCTAAGAGCTAATCAGGACTCTCACATTTTATTAAAGTTCGGAGTGAGTGCCGACCGCCGGATGAGAGAGTATTACTTCCAGCAGTTCGGGCGGTTGGGAATCAACTCAAGCAGAGTGGCCATTTGCGGGTGGAAACCCATTGATGAGCATTTGCGGCTGTATGGTGAAGTGGACATTGTGCTGGATACATATCCGTGTAACGGCTTTACAACCACGTGTGAGGCCCTTTGGATGGGGGTACCTGTAATCTCGCTGGTTGGCAAATGTCATGCCTCTCGTGTCGGACTGAGCATACTCAATACCATCGGGCTTGATTTCTTTGCGACTTTGACGCCAGCCGAATACGTTGCCAAAGCCACGGCACTTGCGTCGAACCACCAGGCCCTTGCTCAGCTTCGTTCTTCGATGCGGCAGCGAATGAAGGAAAGTGCATTGTGTGACGCAAAGGGATTTGCACGGAAGGTGGAAGCAGCATATCGAAAGATGTGGCATCAATGGCTTGATTCCGCCTGAGGCGAACGTCAGAATGACAGGATTAAAATAATGCTGACAGGAAAATTCATCATCATTACAACGATAAACTATCCTGCCCAGGCTGTCAAAACGATAGCAAAGACGAAAAGAGATTGGACTATTCTCGCTGTCGCAGACAGGAGAACACCTCCCGACTGGAGCTGTCAAAACGTCCGGTTGCTTTCCATAGAGGACCAGATGGCATATGACAGCAACTTCGCGAAGGAATGTCCGTCGGACCACTACGCCCGTAAAAATATCGGCTATCTTAAAGCTATCCGCGATGGCGCCCGGATTATTGCTGAAACCGATGACGACAATATTCCCAAAGATAATTTTCTGACTTCTGTTAATCAAAGCGTAAAAGGCCGATTGGTTGAGAAATCCGGATGGGAGAATGTCTATACACATTTTACGGGCGAGAGAATCTGGCCACGCGGTTTTCCACTTGAATATATAAACCAGAGTTTTGAAGCATCCAGCTCGCTCAACGGTGAATCTGTCTTCGACTGCCCCATCCAGCAGTACCTGGTTGACGGCAATCCTGATGTTGATGCAATTTATCGCCTGACTACAAAAGTAGATATGAAGTTTCGGTCGAACACAGTCGTTCTTTCGGAGGGGACATTCTGCCCGTTCAATTCGCAGAATACAATCTGGTGGCCTGATGCCTTTGCCCTGCTCTATCTGCCAAGCTCAGTGAGGTTTAGGGTGACGGATATTTGGCGTTCGTTCATCGCCCAGATATGTCTGCACAAAGCTGGTAAAAAGGTGGCTTTTGGCCGGGCCACAATGTTTCAGGACAGAAACGAGCACAGTCTTGTCGGGGATTTTGCCGATGAAATTGCCGGTTATCTAAATAATGCCAGGATAATGGAGCTGCTCAGCAATATCAGGTTGTCAAATGAACCAAATCAAATTGGGACGAACATGCGACTCTGTTATGAACGGTTAGTCGAAGCAAAGATTGTTCCGAAGAATGAGTTGCGTCTTGTTGACTTGTGGTTGAAAGATATTGGGCGATTTGCAAAGCATTGTGACGGCAAAGTTGAAACTAAGCTGCTATAAGTTTGACCTCATTAAACCGCTGAGCAGACCATCGTCAAATGCGCCTACAAAGCCGAATCTAAATTGAGGTTGTTAATTCAAAATTCGAACTGGTCTTTAAAGACGGTTTTGAAATCATAGACATCGTTGAAATCATCGATTGAATCTGCTGATTGAGCGCTCATCCATTCGTATTTTATCATCAGATAAACGATTTCTCCGAAATCTCGAGTTGTTTTAATGCCCCAGGCATTCAGGACTACCATTGCCATTCTGCCCCACTTTTCAATAGCTAATTTCTTTAGCCCCTCGCAGAGCGTTTGGCCGCTGACGTGCCTGGGTTCGACAGTAATCTTTTTTACGGTGAAGCCGAGTGCCTCATAGACGAACCTGATAGCCGGTGAGCTGAATCGGCTATCTTCTCCGGCGATTTGTTCGAGATTCTTTTTCATTTTCAAAACGTGCCTGGTCTGAGTTTTACAAAGGTTCATATTAACACTTCTATTATAAAACTTTTGTAATTAAAGGTCAATCCTCCTTCGGCCACCACAGAATTATACCTGATTGAGTGAAGAAACTCTTGACGTATTCCGGTTTATAGTTGAAAATTCATTGATAGCCCACCCCGCGCCAATTAGGCGTGAGCTTAAGCTCAATTGGTGCGGGGCCAGCCAGATTAAAGTTGAAAATCCGCTTTGGAGGTAATGTCCTATGTTAAGAACAATTTTTTGCCTGGCATTATTGTTGAGCAGCCAGAGTGTATTAGCTCAAACGAGCGATTATTTTAACGCACGCTATGGCGAGCTGCTTATCGCATCGACCGAGCAGGTCGGTTTATGGTGGGCCTCTTCCGGCTGGAAAATAAGTCCGGACAAGCCGCTGCCTGAAACAAAAGGCCGAACAATTGTGATACGCGCAGCCCGCAACGAAGCCGAGGCAGCGCAATTAGTAGTTAGGCCAACCGTCTCCTTAAGAAGTTTTACTGTGCGAGCCGGAGTGTTGACCGGGCCCGGTGGAGCAACTATTCCTGCTAAGAACGTGGAAGTGCTCAAAGTGCGATACGTCAATGTTACGCACCCAACCGATAAAAGTTCAGCGGCCGGGCTTTGGCCTGACCCTCTGCCGCCGCTTAAAGGGGCTATTAGTCTGGAGGCGGGTAAAAATCAGCCGTTCTGGATTCGCGTCAAAGTCCCACGCCAAGTTCCGGCAGGAATCTATACCGGCAGCGTTCACCTTGCCGCGCAAAACTACAGTGCAGATGTTACGCTGCGTGTCGAGGTTTATGATTTCGTTCTTCCCGACCGGATGACCTGCACGACGGCTTTTGGCTTTTCCACGTCCAATGTATTCCGCTATCAGAAACTGTCCGATTCTAAAGACAGACGGCAGGTCCTCGACAAGTACTGGGCCAGCTTCGGCGCCCATCATATATCTCCCTACAACCCCTCGCCTCTGGATGGAATCAAAGTTACCTGGCCCGACATTAAGCCCCCGCCTCGCAAATGGCAGGGCGGCCTTGAGGTGAGTAACGACAAGCACAGCGGCGAACGGGCGCTGCTGGTCTTTGACGACCGCACTGATACGGACGTCAAGGCGGTATATAAGCCGTTGGTTCCGATTCCCAAAGGTAGGCTCCGGTTGAAGTTCTGGTATCATACCGCGCTGCCGGAACACGCGTTCTTAGTAACTCTAAATCATTATGATGCTTCGGGCAAGTGGATTTATGGCGGCAAC
>CAYTND010000292.1:0-3793 GCA_964438965.1 uncultured Pirellulales bacterium | reverse complement strand
ACACCTTGCACGATTCCCCTACACGTAATGGAAACGCGACTTGTTCTTTTTGCTGCAGCACCGCTTTTCTTTATATCCATTGTTTTCCTCCAACTCGAGTGTGCCTTGGGGAATGTCCGGTTCATCCGGGAAAAGATCAGGAATCTGGAACGTGATACCCTAATTGAGCGAAAGTCGAGGATGTCCCAGATCCAAGGCGTCCAAGGGCGAAGCCGTAGTAACCTCAGAACTCCTGACATAGGAGGTCGATTTTATGTAACATAGCCGTGCTCTTTGACATCATAGACGAGACGAAGTTTAGATCCGGGAAAGGTTGTATTCGTTGTATTCAGTTTTGTACAAAGCGCTCTGATTGTTTTACTCCGATGTGGTGAACTTAGAGGGTTAAGTACAACATGAAGCTCGTTGTCAATGACTTCTAAATCGCCTGAACTCATTAGTGCTGACTGAATGAGGGTTCTGCCTTCATCATCGGCCCTGGCATAATCAGATCGAATCAGAGCAAAAAGGTCAGTTTCTGCCTGATAGGCGACCATCTTGATAAGATCCGTAAGATGTTTCTTCTCACGTTTGAGTCTATAGACAGTCTCGTTATTAAGCGTGGTCTTGAGCGGTACTTTTTCCGGAGTCTCTTTATAGAGGGACTTGAGTTCGATTTCTCGCTGTTGGAGCATTTCAATACTTCGGCCTATATCACTGTTGGCAATCTTAAAACCCCTCATAGTGCGTCTTTTTACCTCTTCATTGTTCAGCGCTTCAAGGCCATACTGGCACTTCAGTTCTTTAATCTGATCTTTGATCTTATTTCGGTCCCGGTTGATATCCTTACGCTTCGGATTAGGTACCAATCGTGCCAAGTCATCTTCTTCAACATCATAGTCTACCAATGCATCAAGGGCGAACTCCGCACTCATGTACTTGAAGTAGTTTTCTTGTCGCCAGCGTTCAAACATGCGGTAAGCGATAGTTACAGTTGATAAGTCCTGGCGGCTGGTAACAATGTGGGTCTGGTGCCCGGATGGATTCAATCGGCTTACCTGCCTTAGCCACAATTTGCCCTTTAACAACGCCACGCTTCGATCATGTAACCTGTACTCAACTTTCTTACCTTCTATCTCCTCGGTCATGAGATAAAAATGTTCCTCTGGAATCTGCTCTGTCTTTCCCTTGCGATAGGTCACAAGGTCAATGCCTTGTTTAATGAGATCAACGAAAAGCTTGGGACTCCACCCCCCGCGGTCAAAAACAATGGTTAGACGGCGATCTTCGCCAATAAGTCCTTTCACTTCCTTTAAGATGGGCGGCAGCATCTTCACCAAACCCTCGTTGGCTGGGGCAGTGATCACAAGGATAGGCTCCCCCTCTTGATCATTTATCCAGTAGTCCGTGGTGGCCGGCATAGCAAGGCGTTTTTTGGTCACGTAGCCTTTAGCAAGTTTCCGCTTCCCATTGTAAACTCTTACGTGCCCGTCCACATAGAGAAACCCAAGGGCGCCTTCCCGTTTCTTAAGACGTGTTTTCGCCAGCTTTTGACCGAAAACGATGGCCTTGTTCATGGCTGCAAAGCAATCAAGCTTTCGGCGCAGTGTCTTTACTTCGCAGGCCCGATCAAGCCCCAGTAGACGTCCTAAATCAACGGGAGAGGATTCCTTTAAGCCCTCAGGACGCTTAATTCGTAAAAGAGCCATCAGCAGTAAGGTCAGAAGTGTTGTACGCAATCCGTAAAATGAGGCTCCAAGGCTTCCGTAAATCTTTCGCGCTGCACTGAACATGCCGCTTTCAATAAGAGCTGGAATAGCAATAAGGACCCCCACATGAGGGATATTTTCACCATTTTTGAATATAGGGACAGCATCTTGCAGAAATCCCAAACGGGCTAAAGCACGGTCAGCGGTCCGATTTGAGGGGTCAGTATCAAGGCTTACGGGCTCATCAGAATCTAGTATCTCTTTTAGGGTTTCATGTACTTGCGCTCCAGTCGCCAAAATTGTTGTTTCATCTGCTTCCTTAGCCTCGGGGACAATTTGCTCACTTGGGCTCAGCACAGCAGTGTTCATCTTGCTGGATTCTTGGCTAAACGGCAGGTTCATCTCTTCGGCAACTTTTGGCCGAGACCAACCCATGCGCTTTAAGGCCTTGCGAACAGCATCTTCTCTAAGCCCCAAGCGCGAGGCAATGGCAACATGAGTCAACCCTTTTTCCTTTAAAGCTAGAATGCTACGAGCCTTCGCCTTGTTGATCTTCGAACCATCTTTAGGACCTGTTTTCTTGGGAACGAGAGAGGCTATGCCGCCTTCTTCATATTTCTTCTTAGCCCTAAAGATAGTCAATCGCGAACAGTCGAATGCCTCGGCAACTTCTTGTTGGCTGGCTAAGCCGCTCTCAACAAGATGGATCATGGCATATTGATTCGCGGCCTTGTCCGCGCGGGCGTAGTGAAATAGGGGAATGCCATTGGCAAAAATAACAGCCATATCACCTTCCTCGCGGTAGTTGCATCCACCACTGATGTGAACCGTAGAAGGTGCGCTCTTTGTCTGTGTCGGTAAAGGTAATTGTTGTGTTTCCATGTAGGCATGATAGCCCAAAACGCTTAAAAAAGTCAACAGAATAATGTTACACTAATTTTTCCGGGAATTATTTTGTAACTGCCTAGAATTAACGCGGTTCCGAAAGCCTATGTCAGGATATCTGAACTTAGGTGGACATGTTTTCCATAAGGGCCCCAGGCAACAAGAATGGGATATTTTTCACCTCTTTCCGGGCGAAAGATATCGAATTAAATCTTGGAATTATCACGCAACATAACAGCAACATCGCGCTCGATAATCATTCCTTTTGCCTTTTCTGTCCGGGGGTTGTTCCCGGGATATCCCCTTTTGGCAGGCGGTACACCTTCCCAGTCCACGGAAGGGCGTCCAGGTCCACATCCCCTCCTGAGAGGATTAGCCCAAGGCGTTTACCGGTGAAGTCTTGAGGCCTGCGCATGATGGCCCCAAGGGGGACTGATGCGGATGGTTCCACGATGATTTTCATTCGCTCCCAGATGAGACGCATGGCCGCTATGATCTCCTCTTCGCTCACTGTGATGATCTCTTTGACGTGTCTATCTATTATGGGAAAAGTCAAATCCCCCAGCGAAGTGAGGAGCCCGTCTGCAATGGTGTCAGGATCCTTCACCGGAATAATCCTGCCCGCCTTCAGGGATCGACAGGCATCGTCAGCCCTTTCAGGCTCACCCGCCATCACTTCGGTTTGAGGCGAAAGCCCCTTCACCGCAATCGCGGTCCCACTCAAAAGACCGCCCCCTCCGACAGGGGTCATGACGATGTCAAGACCTGAAATATCCTCACACAGTTCAAGGGCGGCCGTGCCCTGTCCGCAGATGACCCGGTAGTCGTTGTAAGGATGGATCACGACGGCGCCTGTAGATTGGATGACGCTTTCAAGGTCCTCCTCTCGGGCTTTCAGAGTCGGTTTGCACAGAATGATCTCAGCCCCGTAGCCCGCCACCGCTTTTAGCTTAACTGCGGATGAATTTTCAGGCATGACCACATAGGCCTTTATCCCTCGCCATTGTGCAGCCAGGGCCAGGGCGGCCGCATGATTCCCCGAAGAGTGTGCGGCGACTCCGTTCTCAGACTCAGTATCACCCAGGGAATACACGGCATTGCAGGCTCCGCGTATCTTGAAGGCCCCCACTTTTTGAAGATTTTCGCACTTAAAAAAGAGTGTGGCGCCCAGCATATCATCAATAGCCCGGCATGTGAGCACCGGGGTGTGATGGATAAAG
>CAYTND010000291.1:0-3811 GCA_964438965.1 uncultured Pirellulales bacterium | reverse complement strand
GACGTTTCTTGGCTGTCGGGCGTTTCTTGGCTGTCGGACGTTTCTTGGCTGTCGGGCGTTTCTTGGCTGTCGGACGTTTCTTGGCTGTCGGACGTTTCTTGGCTGTCGGGCGTTTCTTGGCTGTCGGGCGTTTCTTGGCTGTCGGACGTTTCGACGTTACGCTCTTTTTGGTCGCCTTGGGCTTTGAAGTGGTCCTCTTTTTGGTCGCCTTGGGCTTTGAAGTGGTTCTCTTTTTGGTCGCCTTGGGCTTTGAGCTTACTCGCTTCTTAGCCGCCGGGCGTTTTGAGCTTACGCTCTTTTTGGTCGCCTTGGCCTTCGAGGCGGGTCTTTTTTTAGTCGCCTTGGCCTTGGTTCCCGGTTTTCTTTTAGTTGATGTTTTTACCATTTTTAATTTCTCCTAAAACTGATTTAATAATTGTTTCTTACACTTTTTTACTTTTTATCAAATACTGCCCCCGGGCATCTGAAGCGGTATAAACGCCTATCGACTTACTAAATGCGGCATATAACTTCTTTTTTTATTTTTTCATTTTTTTTTTCACGAACCACGAACAAAACCATTTTTCGGCTGTATCCCGCAGGCTATGGGCCGCAACTCTGAATTACCCTTCACTTCAAGAGAAATGTAAGACCGATAACTTCCAGAAGTCAGAAGTCAGAAGTCAGATTATCTGTCTTCTGTCCCCTGTTCTCTGTCTTCTGTTCTCTGTCCGCAGAGTGCAGCATTGCCCGACAGCATTGTATCGCACGGGAAAGTCCACAGGTTACAGCGGAAATGTTGCTTATCTCCTCGGCGGTCAGCTTGTTTTCCGATGAACGGCAAATCAATATAAAGCCCAATGATGAGCCGTGCAGACCCAGCGGGATTGTTACGCCTGAAATATTATTTAACCCAATCAGATTGCCTTCCATGCCCATTGCAAACATATCATCGAGTGTGCACACTTTGTTGGACTTGCAGATATTGTCCATCAGCTCGGCGTTGAAACAATTCTCAAGATGCTGCTTTTCGAGAGTGATTGGCTGCTCACTTTCGAACGTATGCAGTTCAAAGTTGTCCGACTGACGCAAAAAGAAGGTAACATTTGCGTCGGCGTTTTCCTCTTTGATAATTTTGACGGCGGTGTGTAAAAGACTATTCAAGTCCGTTATCCCGATGATTGACTCGTAGAAATTCGCTATGAAGCTTATCGCCTTCAGACCTTTGATAAAGTCTCTCTGGGCTGCAATGAAGTCATTGCAGAGTATATCTATGTTTTTCGCCTGCTTTTTACGTTTTTTGTTCAGCTTCTTGATAAGCAGACGCAGTCTTTTATGTCGCAGTTTATCCCGCACCAAAATACTCGACCTAAGCCATTACAGATACTTGATTACTCGTTTTTTTTTGATAGTCCACCGAAACTCACCTCCACCGTTTTGCCCCCGCTTGTTGCCGGCGGGAGTGAAGAAATGGGGGGCGTTTTAGGTTAGATTCGGCTTAACAAAAGGCAGGCTTTAAGAATAAAGAAATATTAAAAAGACCGGTCACAGGTAGCCCTATAAACAACCGGTTATCAGTTTTATGGATATTGGCCCCGGTTTAAGGTTTGACCTTAACCAAAGGACAGCTTAATTTGTTGCGATTGATTTGTCTGGGTTTTCGGACTTACTTAATACTACGCTACCCGAGCCGGCCGGCGAACGAGTAGCCGGCTCACGCCCTCTCCGACAGATACCTTGCGGGCTCGCGCGGCGAAGTCACTAACCTCTTCGAGTTTCTCGAAGCCGACGACCATCGCATCCAAACAGCCCGACTCCAGCGCATACTTGATGGATCCGTCGCGTTTCTCAGGACTATTGCCAAAGGTTCCCTCACCTATTATCTTCATCCCTATCACAGCCTTGCCCTGCCTGCGCATCGCCTTGAGGACTGCTTCGACCTTCGGTATCTCTTCGATTGTTTTGACGTCCATTTTCACCGCGTATGGATTGATACGAACGTGCACCGAATCCACCCACGGTTCTTTCACACACGCCTGAAGCGCCTCCAGCGAATGACATGAGACGCCATGCGCCCGGATGAGGCCCTTCTTCTTGAGCTTCGCCAGGATGTCCATTTGCTCGCCCAGCTCCTGGGGCCATTGGCCCGATGTAACACAATGAAACAATATCAGGTCAACATAATCGGTCTTCAGCTCCTTCAAAAAGCGTTCCACAACAATATCCGGGTTCGGCCGTTCCTTTTCCGGTATCCCGCCGCGCCGAAACCATATCTTGCTCGTTATCGCGTAATCTTTGCGCCGCATCTTCTTCAGTGCCCCAGCTAAGAACGGGTGCGTCCCGTACAAATCCGCCAAATCAAACATTCTGACACCCCGTTCATAGCACCCCATTGCCAGCGAGTCAAACTTCTCTTTGCCCATACGCGTATGGTTCGACTGCCGGTCGCCGCCACGCATTCCGGTGCCAAGGCCCACGCGGGAAACCTTTATCTTCGTCTTTCCTAACGGCACAAGTTCGTACGGGTCATGCTTTGTGGGTTTCTGTTGTGCAGCATCCATACACCCCGGCCCTAACAGAACTCCGCCCATCCCCGCAATCGACCTGGCTAAAAATTCACGACGTTTCATCTCCATCGCTGTTCGCTCCTTAAATAATTATGCCGCAATGTCATTAAATAATTATGCTCCCACTGTCATTCCCGCGGAAGCGGGAATCCAGGAAAACGCAAAGCCTGGATTCCGGGGTCAAGTCCGGAATGACACAGCCAAAATGTTAACCTGACTTTTAGAAACGGCGTTAAGATACCTGAATTCACCTGACAATGCAATAGATTTTTATCCAAAGGCAAATCGATATTTTAGGCTCAGTTTCCAAGTTCCACAGATGCAAGAATTTTCCTGCAGGTGCAGTGATTTCCCAAGTGACATAACGCAAGCTTTTCCACAGGACACCTTGCGGTGGAAGCGGTAAATTTGATTGGCAACGAATAATCGTTTATTTCCCCATATCCGATTGTTATGTGTGGGGAAAATTTCTCGAAGCTCGATTTTTCAGGATAGTTCTTAATCCACAGTAAAGTTGATTCGCCGGCCATTGGTGGAGAAAGAAGCATATTCACCGTTACATCATAGCTAAAATATGGCGACAGTTTTTGCATAACTTCTTCATGGAGTGATTGAAGTGCTTCTGTTTTTTCTATCTGAAAGACCGACACTTTCTCGCCTGCTGAATTCGTTCCGGTATGGATGCCGATAACACTTAGCTGTCCCAAAGAGCTTTGTTTTGCGGTTGCCTGCAGAATCTTCTCAATATCGGCAATGTCCCTTTCGTCAATACAGCCCATAGCCAAAGAAATATGCGGCAGGCAGTTTGCTTTATCCAGAACAATGTTGTCGGGGCATTGTTTCAGCAGATCTTTATTCGCTGCGATAGCCTTATCCGCCATCTCTTCCGATGGCAACAGTACAACATCAACCGCTATTTCCGCCATAAAGCTAATCCTGGTAAAACAGCCCTGCAATTTGTTTTCAATCGTAATCTTTAAACTCTTCATCCACTCCGGCGAATCAGGATTCTCGACGGCGTTTCGAGATTCGGCCGTCATCTTTTAACGGTGGTCATCGGCCAGCTCGAACATGGCGAGGATTCGTTCGAGCGCATCGTATGGGGACGTGCCGATGTTCACCGTCAAAATGTCGTTCCTATTGGAAACAGTAGTTACGTGTCCGGCAGCGAACAGGATGTTGCTGGCCGTCCGCTGATGGCTCGTTCGGGTCTTCACCTGGAACGTTGCCAGCGATGGGTGCGCCAGGAACTGCACATCGGCTAC
>CAYTND010000290.1:0-3824 GCA_964438965.1 uncultured Pirellulales bacterium | reverse complement strand
ACCTCCGATCCTGTATTCGTTAATGGGCTTATGCCCTTAATCATTATGGCTCTGAAACCAGAATTTCTTTTCAGCCATTTTCTATCCTTTCATAACAAAGTCGGTTAAAGCGTAAATAGTATTGACATTGTAACCGTGTTCAAGGTGATAAATATATTCGAGGTTGCCACCGTCGTTTTCTTCGAAAATCTGTTCGGCCCATCGCAATATCGGGTCTGTACTTTCTGCGGACATATCATTCGGCAATGGAGAGACGCTTATCAGCATTTCTTTTCCAAATACTTCCCTCGCCTTTGTGATAGATGTATCGCCGCCGAGGTCGAGAGAATGGAGATTTGTTATTCTGGAAAATGCCTCCAGATGATTAGTGCTGGGGCCGCACGAATGCAGACGAACAGGTCCGAGTTCCTGACCAATCTTTGAAGTCAGCGGCACTACAAATTGTCCAATCATTTCCGGGCTGACCATGCAGGATGAACATTCACCGATGTGAACCTCAGTTATGGGCAAATTAGCTGTTTCCGAAAAGTGCCGACACAGGACAACGAAGGCCTCAGCTATCCAGTGCATGATTTCCAGGCAGTGCTGCGGTCTGGTCATCATATCTACAAAGATAGTCTCACCTATCAGCTTCTGGGCAGAGGTCATAGTTCCGTGTATTGCTGCCCGGCCGGATGTGTCCCAGAAAAAGGGTGGCATAGGACATAGCTGCTTTTGGGAACCACTCTGCACTCGGCGAATCTGTTCGTCGAAAAGATTGATTAGCGGGTGGTCGAGCAGACTCCCAGGCCGAGGCAAATCGCAAGGTTCTTTTTTCGCGAGACAACCGGGCGAGATGTCAGCGTCTTTATCGTCCTGAGGTATGAAATCAGCACCCAGCAACATCCCCAGAATCATATTCGGCTGGATACCGCCAATCTGAATCTGGTCTTTGTCCCAATAATCGAGCTGCCCCAGATTGGACTCCGAATAGAAAAGTCGCATACCGCCGAAGTGTTCCGACGCATATTCATTGCACAGAGAATCAACGGCATAGCGTTTATCCGGGTCAAAGTAGTAATCGCGGTCAAACCTTACATCCAAAGCTCTGGCCATCCAGGCTTTTGAAAGCGTGCCTGAGATTGTAATCATCTCTGCTTCCTCGTATCGAGAGCAAAGCGGGGTTTTCTTGTCCTCCACTTTCCTCGAGTAAAGTCGGGGACCTTGACCGGAACACTGCCTTTGGCAATCGAAAGCTCGGAAAGCGGTCCGTGAACACACATAATTACAGAGTCATAGACATCGATAGGCGTTTGCGTTCTATTCTTGACGGCCTGGACGAAGAGCTTCAGCTCGCGTATGTCAGTGCCGCCATGGCCACCGAGAGTGGGCTCCTTGGTCCAGGCGTGTCGATATTTCTCATGATAAGGTTCAAAAGGTTCCCACTGGTGATATTTTGGGCTTTTGCCCTCAATGTAAACAGCATTTCTTTGTTCGTTGTAGAGGCCGCGAGTGCCCTGAATAAGCCAGCGATTATCGTATGGCCTGGGTAGCTGCATATCATAGTTGATGACTATGGATTTCCCTTTCCTTGTCCGAACGACCGTTGTTACAATGTCACCCTGTGCGAATTTTCGCTTAGCGTTCGGATGGTCCGGTCCGAATTTGCCGGCGAAATGCTCATTGATGCCGACCGCGTCCGTCGAGGTAGAGGTAACGTAGTCAAAGCAATCACCACAGTTAATATCCAT
Source organism: uncultured Pirellulales bacterium (assembly GCA_964438965.1). Classification (GTDB taxonomy): domain Bacteria; phylum Planctomycetota; class Phycisphaerae; order Sedimentisphaerales; family Anaerobacaceae; genus NIOZ-UU13. The sequence goes on along the minus strand of CAYTND010000290.1, from coordinate 2,094 downwards.
CCAGCTAATTACGGGTCCCAATTGGTGAGTGGGGTATTGGTCGCGGTTGTGCTCAACGAGATACTTGGCCGGCCAGCGATCCATGCCGGTCTTGCTATCAAAGAACCAGTGGTCAATACAATCGTGGGAGTGGGCACAGTGACAATGCACGATTTCGCCTAATAAACCCTTACGAATCATGTTCAGTACAGCCAGGTTGTCACTTCTGAAACTCCAGTTTTCCAGCATCATACAGGGGATGCCCGTCTGCTCAGACGTATTGACCAATTCCCAGCATTCTTCGAGGGTATAGGCCGCAGGGACCTCGACCCCGGCATACTTGCCGGCCTTCATAGCATGGACGGCCATTGGCGTATGCCATTCCCAATATGTGGTGATGATGACGGCGTCGATATCGTCTCGGTCAACAAGCTTCTTCCAAACATCCTCATCACCTGAATAAACTTCAGGCTTCGAAAAGCCAGCCTTGATAATCCGCTCCTGGGCGGCTCTGGCTCGTTTGGGATAAATATCGCACACCGCCCTGATTTCAATTGCATCACCCATATTCAGTAAGTTGCCCATAAGACTATTGCCGCGCCCGCCCATACCAATTATCCCGATGCGGACCTTCTCAATAGGAGACAGATTAATCTCATTAGTTGCGCCCGATTGTGGCTGTGAAGCAGAAGCAGTCAGCCGCATGCCACCAAGGGCGGCACCAAGGCCAACGGTGGTACTGGTTTTTAGAAATTGCCTGCGGCTGCTTTCTTTAGTCATGGTCATTTCTCCAATCACATACTCAAGTTCTTACTGAAGTTTTGCAAAAGTCTTGTTCTTACCTTACTATCACCGGCTTGCCTGACTGCGCCGAGAGGTCCGCCGCAAAGCACACTGCCTGAGTATGGGCCGCATCGTCCAGGTCAGGGAACGGTCGTATGTCGTCAATTATGCAATCCAGAAAGTGTGAAACTTCACCCTCAAAAGGATGTTGGGCGACGTCGGCACTGTCCGGCAGGATGCAGGGAATTTTCAAAAAATTGTTCTGTCCGGGAAAAAACTTCGGGGCAAAAAGTTCATCATTACGCAAGCTACCCTCAGTCCCATATATTCCAATGTTGAACCTATAAGGCATCTGTGCGTCGAAGGTCGTTGTACTGCGCCCAATCTTGCCGTCTTTAAATTTAACGTTGACTGAAATTGTACCCGGGTATTCTATGGGGTTTTCGGTTTTCGCCTGATAAGCGCAAACTTGCTCGACTTCGCTCCGGGCGAACCAACGCAGCGCATCTATCGCATGGCAGCCTCCGGTTAAGATTGCCGTTCCACTTTGCTCCCGGGAAGCATACCATTTCTCTTCAGGAGTCATCCATATCCGGTGCAGATAATCGACCTCAACCATAAAGATGTCTCCGAATACACCTTGCTCGATTAGGCGGTCAATAGTCATCAACAAGGGATTCCAGTGCAGTACGAAACTTACTATTGTTTTGACCTTATTTTTTCTGACGGCTTGTTGCTGCTTACGCACGTCTTCCGGAGTCAATGCTACTGGTTTTTCGATGATAATATGCTTGTGGGCCTCTGCTGCAGCAACCACGTACTCCGTGTGTACATTATGCGGCGTGCATACCACAACGATATCAACGTCGTCCTGTTGAAGCATTTTAGAAGCGTCGGTTTCGATGGTGCACTTTAAGTCATAGCGGTCGCGGTACTTTTCTGCGTTTGCGGGATTTCGGCTGACCAGCGCCCGCACCTCGGAGCGCTGGTCTTTTTGAAATGCCTTTACATACTCTTCTGCAACGTAACCGCACCCAATTATCCCTGCGCCAAGCTTTTCCATATTCTGTTTCCTTTCCTGCTGCCGGCATTATAAATGGCCTTGAGAGTAAACAGAATTATGATAAACTAAATCGTTAAGAATAGAAAGCAGCATATCGCTAATAAAGCCTGCTGCGACGAGCGCAGCGCGACGAGAAGGACCGAATTTTCGGTAGGGACAGGTGAATTGTTGAACAGTATTTTTGGCTGTTTTAGCCGCCAAAGGACTTGACAGGATGAATGTGAACCTGTTAATATCAAATAACCTACGGGCAGGTAGCTCAGTTGGTA
>CAYTND010000289.1:0-3825 GCA_964438965.1 uncultured Pirellulales bacterium | reverse complement strand
GTCAATCATTCTACTCTCCTTTGCTACTGAAGCGAACTATGCTCTGCGAATCGCTACGCATAGCAGAGGTACTCGCTACGAAGCACGAGTTACCCATTTTATGCTGTGGTCCCCGGTAACCGCAATGGTTTCAGGCGGAGACTCCAAACGGAAAACCGACCAGTGTCCCGGTATGAATGGATACTTCTCAATCACGCGTTCATCAATGTCAATTCCCAGGCCTGGTCCTTTGGGCACTACAAGATACCCCTGCTCAATTTCCAGTGGTTCGGTCAGAATTTCATCCGAAAGTGGAAACGGATACATCCCGGCACGCCCCCTGGTCGAGTAACACGGGTATTCCAGCCATTCAACCACATTTTCCGGCCAGCATATCCCCAGATGTGCCGCAGCCAGCACTTCAAGGGTGGTTCCCCAGCTATGAAACGCAAACTTCAATCCGTGCCGCTGAACACCTTCAAATATTCGCTGCGCTATGGCAAATCCCCCCTGGCAGAGCACATCCATCTGAATATAATCAACGGCTTCAGAATCAATCAAATCCTGAAAACCTAAAATATCAGGCTCGTGCTCTCCGGAGGCCAACTTGACATTCAAGTGACTTCGCAATTTGCGATAAGCCTCATGCTTCTCCGGCGGCAGCGGCTCTTCCAACCAAACCGGTTTATATGTCGCCATATCATTCGCTAACTGTTCAATTTGTTCAAAGGAATAGCTGCGATCGCCCATTCGCCACCAGGTATGTGCATCAACCATGAGTCCCATCTCGGGTCCTACGGCCTGCCGCATCAATTCTACAGTTTTTAAATCATCTTCCGGGCCAAGCCCCGGCCGCATTTTATATGCCGGGAATCCCATAGCCGTAATGGCCGCCGCCTCTTCGGCATACTTTTCAGGAGACATATACATACCGGCGCTGCCATAAAGTTTAATGCGGTCTCGCGAACGTCCACCCAACAGCCCGGAGATTGCACAGCCTTCGTACCGACCAACCAAATCAATCAATGCGATTTCCACGGCATGATATGTCTTTACTGTTTCCGGACCGGATTGGAATTTAAAAGAGTTCCATTGACGCGGGTCCTTACCGGTGAGAAATAATCGTATTTCTGTATTAATTTCCTTCCGGGCGCGTTCATGTGCCGGACCGGGAGCATAACCTGTCAAGCCGGTATCGGTTGATACGCGAATGAGCATAGCATCTCTTTTGAAGATTGTACGCTCTCCTCCCCAAAACCTTAATTTGACAGGTTCGGGCATTTGACAGGACATGAGAAAAGACTCAACCTGTGTTATTTTCAAGGTGTGTTCCCTCTCCAATCTTCAAGATTGAACGTATTTATGATTTCTATTTCTTGTTTTCGCAAGAGTTTTTCAGCCCATTTAATCTCTCTATCGTTTTGCCAGCGCCATCCTTCACAAAGATCGAATCCGAGCCGCAGGCGATAAAACGAAATCCTAATTCATAGTATCTCTTAAATTCTTCGGGCTTCTGAAGCAAGATACCGGCTGCTTTACCCTGTTTTATGGCCGCATCAGCGGTGGCCCTGATGGCATCGATGAATCTCGGATGATCAAATTGTCCGAAAATGCCCAATGCGATTGAGAGGTCCATCGGTCCGACGAACAGCACATCGATTCCGTCGGTTGCCGCCACTGAATCCAGACTGTCTAATATTTCTTCTGTTTCGATTTGAACGATGCAGACGAGGTTCTTCTTGTGATTGGCAAAATATTCACTAAAATCAGAACCGAAATTCGTTGCCCTGACCATTCCGGCGACACCTCTTATCCCTTCCGGCGGATAGCGGATGGCTTTTGCCGCCTGCCGGGCTTGAGCCAGTGTCTGGATTCGAGGACACATGATGCCTTCTGCGCCGAAATCCAGAATTCGATGAAAACGCTGTCTTTGACAGGATTCAACTCTGACAATGGATGCTGCGGGCGTATGCTCCAATGCCTGCATTTGCTGCAATACCTCTCTTTCAGAACCCGACCCATGTTCAATGTCTATGAGGACCCAGTCAAATCCCGACATACCTACAATTTCCGCAGTGAGCGCTGAACCAAGATTTAACCAGCATCCAATTAAAGTTTCACCGTTGTATATACGTGTCTTGATGTTCTTCATTGCATCTCCTGTTTTATTGATTAAATAATAATTGAGCAAAGATTACCTGGCATTGTCAGGAAGACCTGTAACACAGGCTGACTTTGCCGGATTGTTTCATGCCATCCATGGCCGAGCGCGACCCTTGCGCCTAATCTCAGAGATGATGTCACGTGCAATAATTGCGTCCTCACGAACCTGAAAGTCGAACATTCCCACATTGGCGAAATCCGCTCCGTTTTCAAATGCAAATCTGAAGCCCTTTTGTGGATGTATGGCTCCGGCAGCTAAAACCTTAAAGGCAATCCACGGCTTCTTTACGACTCTCATGAACTCGATTGTCTCTTCAGGCTTAGTACACCACATGTTGTCGCCGGAAGGCAGCCCACGCTCGGGACGCTCGGCTTTTGGAGTGGCCGACCAATAGTCATCGCTGTGCAGTGTCTTCATATAGAAGTCCACCTCGACACCTGCCTTTTCCAGGGCCTTTGGCACTTCAATGGAATGGCAGGCACAACCGGCAATCAGCCCATTTTTCCTGATGAACTCAATGGCCTTGGCCAACAGATCCACGCGGTCATACCTGACCCAATTGTCGCCTATGCCACCATGCACAAAAGCGCCGACGGCACCGTTATCAATTGCCGTTTGAATCGAGCCGGTAAGGTCATAAGTTTTGGGATAAGCCTGGGCAATCCACTGAATCTGTCCGCCCCATTCATTGCGATAACGATTATACACTCGAATGGTTGGGTCCTCACCGAATGCGTAGGGACTGTTGACGGGCCCTATCATCGTGTTGATACCGCATTCTTCACATAACTGCCATGTCTCAATGATCTTTCGGTCGGTGAAGTAGTGCCTCATCAAGGAGGCAACATAAATCAAATCACGATCGTGGGAACTACCGATGATTAGATTACCACCACAAATCAGACGGCTAATCTTGATATGTCTAATCTTGCCCATCGGCATATCGAGATGGGTTCTCTGCTGTCGGGCTGGGGCTTTTTCATCAGTTTTCTGACTCGTGCTTCGTAGCGAACTACTTCGCAGAGTAGCATCGTTCGGCTTGGCCCAAATGGCCTGTTCCTTATGACTTGTCGCCAATGTTAGACCGGCTGAGGCCGCTAAAGACCTCTTTATAAATCCACGGCGATTCACGGTCCTGAATATAAAACCTCCCAAAATCTTTCTCCATAACGCGCCACTAAACCAAGCTTAGTGGAACAATATTGTTTGAGGCTTTACGGCCTTGTCTGTACGAACTTCCCGAAGATTATGTATTTGTCCAATTGTAGAAGACAGACTGCAAATACTCTTCTACACAATCCTACAATTGCTTAGCATCTCTGAGAAGTGTAACACTGTGGCTCATACCTGTCAACATTGGACGGCTGGAATTTAGCTGAAAGTTTCGTTCAAGTGATGCCATATCATATTTCAGGAATGGCATTGCGATGTTTCCGATAGGGCATTTCAGTAAACTTCACGCGGTAGCTTCCCCGTAGTACTAAATAGGCAAGTATATCGAATTCGATATGAATGACAAGAAAACAGTAGTGTGTTTTTTGTGAAGAACACTGCATCGGCGATTCGCCAATACTTTAGCGATGGAACAGCTTTATCCATCCATCCTTCTGCAAATCAAGAAACTGCTGGGGCTCTTTTCGTCTGAAGGTTTGCATTACTCGGCTCGGCGAGTCCTACCCGGG
>CAYTND010000288.1:0-3851 GCA_964438965.1 uncultured Pirellulales bacterium | reverse complement strand
GGATTGCATCCGTATGCTTTGGCAATATTAGCAGGCTTAATACAGAAAGCTTCATATCGTGCACAGGTTATTGTTTCGACGCAATCTGCTGCGCTCATTGATCATTTCCAGCCGGAAGACATTATTCTTGTCGAGCGTAAAAACGATGAGTCTGTATTCAGCCGTCCCGATACGGAAAAGTTGAAAATCTGGTTAGAAGATTATTCTTTGGGAGACATCTGGAGCCGAAACATCATCGAGGGGACGGCTGGACAATGAGCAATATAAAGGTTCTTGTGGAAGGTCCGACGGAAATACTTTTTGTTAATGAAGTGTTAAAGCCTTATCTTTGCCCAAGGGGGGACTCTATCAGGCCGTTTCTATTACAAGAAGCTGGAGGGATTCCAAAATATTCGAGATCTCAAAAACAAATTCTTAATACCATTAAATCCGAAAGGTCTTCTTTCTGTACAACGATGGTTGATTTTTATGGAATGCCGAATGATTGGCCCGGGAGAACAGAATCTCAGTCTTGTCAGAATTATCAAGACAAAGCTCAAAGGGTCGAGCAGGCATTATCGGAAGATATTGTTGCTCAAATGGGTGACAGTTGGAATCATGCACAGTTTATTCCCTACGTTCAAATGCACGAATTTGAGGCATTGCTTTTCTCAGATACATTGATACTAGCCGAGAGCGCGAGGAAGTCGAAAGTTTCTGCTCAGCTTGAGTGTGTCCTGCAGTCGTTTTCATGTCCTGAAGAGATTAATGATAATTATAATACTTGTCCTTCCCGACGAATAAAACAACACATTGAAAATTATGTGAAAACGGTAGATGGTATTATAGCAGCTCGTAAGATTGGACTTAGAAAAATGCGTCAGGAATGTCCGCATTTTAACGAATGGATTACAAAATTAGAGGATATTGGGAATCAATAAAATTTTATGCTCAAAGCAGTCATATTTGATTTCGACGGCGTGATAACCGATTCGGAGATTTTACACTTCCGCGCTTTTAATCAGATGCTGGCCCAATACGGTATCGAGATAACAATAAAAGATTATTACAAAACGTATCTGGGCTTCAATGACGTTGATTGTTATAAGCTGCTGATACATCAGGGGCTGCTCAAAATAGACGAGCAGCAAATCGGCAATCTCGTAAATCAAAAAAAGAAGATATTCGAGCGATTAGCTAAAACCGAAGGCAGGATAATCGAAGGTGTGCGTGATTTCCTGAAAATGCTCGAGCAAAACAATGTACCAATGGCGATATGTTCCGGGTCACTTCTGACGGAGGTCGAAATGGTATTGGAAGATGCCCGGCTGCGCCATTTGTTCGAAGTGATAGTCGCCGCCGAGCAGGTAAAAAAAGGCAAACCCGACCCGGAAGGATTCCTGCTGAGTTTACAAAGACTCAACGAGAACCGGGAAAATCCCATTACGGCTAATCATTGCATCGTTGTCGAAGATTCACACTGGGGGCTGGAAGCTGCCAAAGCAGCGGGAATGCACACTATAGCCGTTACAAACTCCTACGATGCCGAGCAGTTGAGCCTGGCTGAGAAAATTGTCGCCCACCTGAGCGAATTGAGTATAGATGATTTACAGGAGCTTTGTGCCTGATTGGCGTTCAGCATTTATTGAGCTTTGTGTTATTCACGGAATGAATACGGGGTGGCACCCTCAAACTTGTTTGGGGGTGTCCTTAATAGTTACCTGTTTAGCTGCAATGCGCCAGGGCCGCTGATTTCAAATTTGATTCTGTCGGTCTTTAAGTTCCACTCAATTGCATCAACAGGAACACCCTCGAAGTGACATGGCTGGAGTTCATCGCCCTGCACAGTGACAATAGACTTCTTGGCGTCGTAGAATAATTTGCCGCCGTCGAATTCCTTGTCCTGGTCTTTATAAGTAATCCCGCCTGTGGCGCTGAGGGCTGAAAGTATAAAGTCACCTTCGGCGGTTTCAATAAGATTGGCCTGTACATGAGGGGTAGTGACAGTAACCTGCAGGTCATATTGAACCTGGCCGTTGACAATGGGGAAGTAATTAACAGTTAGCAGACCCTTTGAGGCGGCATCAACAACAAGCCGATTTGTCTGGAGGGAATATTCCAGCGTCTGGAAGTCTTCTATAATCGCCCAGCACGGCTTGTTCAGGCTGAATTTATCCGGCTGTGAATTTGGCTCCTGGATATTGGAGTTATAGAGTTTTATTACGCCGGGCCCGGTCGCTAAAAACGACTGTCGCACAGTGTCATACTCGAACTTGAGGCATTTCAGCTCAACACCGCCTAACACTTTTTCGCCCGCCTTTTTGACAGTTGTAAGCTTTACCACGCCGCCGTCGGCAGTGAAATGTTTAATCCGGCGGCCTGAATCCGAGGACTTCTTATCTTTGTCCGGCGATAAATCTACCGTAAACCTCTGTCCTGAAACCACGTACCGCCGAAGGCCGTTGGGGTCCTCCCGAAGCATTTCGCACACGCAATCGCCCTCGAAGATAACCTGATTTAAGGCCGGCAAAAACCTGAGAAGTTTCTGAGAGGTTACTTTTACCGGCACCAAAGCAGGCGCCGTAGTTTGGTTAGGCTCAGTCTGAAATAAATCATTAGTGTAAAATTTAAGCTCTGATGCGCCAACGGCAACGGTATCGCCGGTAGATGCGCTATAATCGATTTTCGGGGCAAGAAATGTAGTTCGGTCATTAGCATCTTCCAGCTCTTTGGGCTTGTCAATACCGGTTATAATCGCACCTTCGGAACCAGGTTGACTAAAAAGTTTGTCAGGTCTTTTAGAATCCATCGGCACAACGATGAAACCATTGTCACAGGTTACAACAATATCTTCAAACTGTTGAGGCGATTCGTTCGGCTCGTTCTGCTTGGCAGCAGTAACATTGCTTGCGTTGGCGGCATCTGGACTTTGCGGACTCTGTTCGACAGCTCCTGCTCCTTGCCGGTCTTGTTCGGCAGTTCCGGCGCCGGCTTCATTAGATTGGCTGCTTGAGGCCTTTGACCAGAAGATGTCGTTGATTGAAATTTTATCGTGAGCAAAAATCAATTGCTCAGGGCTGTTAATGAGCACATTTTTACTAAGGACACATTTGTAATATTCGCCTTTTACCTGCTTAACTTTCGGTTGAGTGATTGTAGTCTGTGTTTTTTCCTTGTCGGAAGCCACAACTGGTTTGTCAGGTTGCTGTTCTTTTGCCTGTTTTTTCTCACCCGGCAGCAAAGCCGTCTGCGAGCTTTTTATACGCAGAGACTCCAAATGAATTATTCTCAAATATTCAAGCCGCTCCAGCTCGTCATCATAGACAAGCTCCAGCCCGGTGCCGAGCATCCGGGTATCTTCTGAAACGAATTTGACCGAATTGGCCGTTGAAAGTTGCGACTTCTCGCTGAGAAAAATAATGTCGTCAAGATAAATACGGCTCTCTTTGATGTTGCCTGGGCCCTCAGGCAGAATATGGACAACTACATTCCCGGTAAATGTTGCATCCTTCGGAGTTGACTTGCCCACAGCGGTTTCGACTCTGACGTTCCCAATATCAGCCGTGATGTAACATTTGAAATTGCGCCGATAAATATTCATATACGGCTTTTCAATTTCCCATATATCTCTTACCTCGTGCAGAAGTCTCTCGAAGCCCCATTCGCGTTCAACTTCTTGATTCTTGTTGTAGTTTATGTATTTGGCTTTTTGGATGGTTTCAACCCCAACCCCACCGAGCATCCCAACTTTACTGTCAAACCCGCCGAGGTTGCTGTCGGCAACAGTGTCAGCGAATTCTGCTCCTGTACGGGTATCTATCGGAGGTGTTTTGTTTACCCGGCTAAAGAGCAGATATATTGCAGCTACAGCC
>CAYTND010000287.1:0-3867 GCA_964438965.1 uncultured Pirellulales bacterium | reverse complement strand
TCTCGCTTGGGCTTTCGCCCTTTCTTGTGCCTCGGCTGCTGCTCTGTCCTCAGCCGCAATTCTCGCTTCTGTTTCGGCTTTTAACTTCTCCTCCACCTCTGCCCTTGCCTGAGTCTGGGCTTGAAGTTTCCTCTCTGTCTCGGCTATTGTCTCAGCATAAGACCTCACTTTTTCCTGGGCCTCAGCTCTGGCTTGTCTTTCAACTCCGGCCCTCTCTTCGGATTCAGCCCTGGCTTTCTCTCCTGCTTCAAACTTAGCTAATAACTCTCCACAGACTCTTGCCTTTTCTTCCAGTTCGGTTTTAGTTTCCTGCTCAACTCTGGCTCTTGCCTGGGCTTCTGATTCGGTTCTTGCCTGGGCTTCAGCTTTGGCCTCTGCCGCTGCTTCCGCTCTCGCTTGGGCTTTCGCCCTTTCTTGTGCCTCGGCTGCTGCTCTGTCCTCAGCCCTTTGTCTTGCTTGGGTTTCGGCTTTTAACTTTTCCTCCACCTGGGCTCTTGCCTGGGCTTCGGCCTTTCTCTGCTCTTCGGCTTTGTCTTTAGCCTTGAGATGACCTTTTCTATCAGCTATTGCCTTAGCTTTGGCTGCCGCCTTCGCTTCAGCCTTAGCTATTCTGTTGGCTCTGGCATTAGTTACTGCTTTAAACTCGGCTTCATAGGCAGCTCTTTTTTCAGATTCGGCCTTGGCCCTATTTTCGGCCCTGAGTCTTGCTTCGGTTTCAGCTTTTAACTTCCTTTCTGTCTCGACTATTGCCTCAGCATAGTACCTCGCTTTCTCCCTGGCCTCAGATATGGCTTGTCTTTCAACTCTGTCTCTGGCCTGGGCTTCTGATTCGGCTCTGGCCTGGGCTTCAGCTTTTGCCTTTGCCTCGGCTTGGACTTTCGCCATTTCTTCGGCTTGCGCCTTTAGCTTCTGCTTTGCTTCGGTTAGTGCCTCGCCGTATGACCTGGCTTTTCGCTCTGCCTCACTTCTGGCCCCGGCTTCGATTGTTGCTTTTTCCTCAGCTCTTGCGGCAGCCTCCATGTATGCCTTCGTTTTCTCTTCAGCCTTAAATCTCGCTTCTCTTTCAGCTTTGGCTGCTGCTTCGGCTTTCGCCCTGTTTTCGGCTTCGGCCCTCAACCTTTCTTCTGCCTCGGCCATTGCGTCGTCATAGGCTCTTTCTTCAACTTTTGCTTTTGCCCTGGCCTCGACCTCGGCTTTGGCTTGGGCCCTGAGTCTTGCTTTGGCTTCGGCCTTGGCCTTTCTTTTCGTTTCTGCTTTTGCCCTTTTTTCAGCCCTGGCTTTTGCCTTGGCCTTACGCTTATTAAAACAAGGAGTTAACATATGGTGAGGCCAATGTTTTTCTCCGCATATTTTACATGTTGGTACGAATTTCTCATCTTTGGAACCGTTCATCTTTTCTGTCATTTCCGAACCTCCTTGCTTATTCTGCTTAACTACACTATCATCTAAATGCAGGGTATCAGGTTACCAGGCTATCAGCTTGACTTTGTCTTTTCTTGATTTCCTTTGTTCGCACATAGCACAAAGCATAGTACACAATTGGCATATTGCCAAGCTAAAAAACTTATTCAAGAGAGGGGCTGATGCACATTCGCAAAATAAGGTGGAACTGAATGGACGATGTGGGTACAATAGCGAGCAGTCCGCTTGTCCGCTTAGGGACGCCTTACGGCGGGGACACCTTACGGCGGAAACTTGCCGATATGACTTAAAGATGTGGATAGATGAGTTCTGCAAAATGGACAGTAAAAAGGAGCACGTAAGATGAAACATACCAAACTAACAAAAACCGTGGCGTTGGTGCTGTTGTTCTGTAGATGTCTGACGGGGCTGGCTGCTGAGGACAATAAACTGCTCTGGCAGATAGGCAAAGCCGACAATCACACCGCTGAGTTTGCATTAGGACCGGACAGAAGTAACCAGTATTCGGGGACGTTCCCTCAAGATGTCTTGTTCGTGGCCGGGCAATCCGACCCGAAGCAGGACTGGCCTTACATACAGCCGGGGCCGGCGGATGCCTGGGCAGGCAGTAAGAGTCATACTTTTACGATTATGTTCGGGCTCAAAGCCGCGCCAACTACAGGCAAAGGCAAACTCGTCCTGGACTTCGTGGATACCCACAGTTCCAGGCCTCCCAAAATGCAAATCAAAATCAAAGATGCGTCCTCTATCCACGACCTGCCCCGCGGCGCCGGTGACGCCTCAGCCCATGGTCAGCCCAACAAGGGCCGTGAGCATCGGCTGGTCATTGACTTTCCCGCCCGCGCGCTTAAGGTCGGCACTAATGAAATCACCATCACTTCACTGGCCGGTAGCTGGGTACTTTACGACTATGTAGCTCTCACAACGCCTGTCGGTGTTAAAGCGGGGCCGCTCAAACCTGTCAACAAGCTGCTGGATGTTCATAGCCAGCCCTTCTTAGTCAAGCGCAAAGACGGCAAGCTATATCAGCCCGTTCTGGCATCCGTCCTGCATATTGGCGGGCCGGTCGAGGCCACTGTCGCTGTCAACGGTTCGGAATTGGTCAAGCAATCGCTCAAACCGGGCTTCAAGGTCATTGAAGGATTTGCAGCAGCGGTGAACAAACCAACTTCAGTTGAGGTCGATGTCAAGGTGGCGGGCAAATCTATCGGCAGGCAAACCCTGACTATCAAGCCCGTCCGTAAGTGGGAGATATATGTGCTGCACCACTCCCACGTGGACATCGGTTACACGCACGTGCAGACCGAGGTTGTACGCAAGCATTGGGAATATTTTAAGCAGGTCATTGAGCTGGCGCGCAAGTCTGCGAATTACCCGGCAGGGTCGCGGTTCAAATGGAACGTCGAAGTGCTGTGGGCGGTGGACAGCTATCTGAAACAGGCCTCACCGAAGGAACGCAGGGCCTTTATCGATGCCGTCAGGAAAGGCTGGATTGGTCTGGACGCCCTGTACGGCAATGAGCTGACGGCCTTGTGCCGGCCGGAAGAGCTCATTCGGTTAGTGGATTATGCTAAGAAGCTAAGGCAGCGCTATGATTTGACGATTAACTCGGCGATGATAACCGATGTGCCCGGCTACACCTGGGGCATAGTGCCGGTCCTGGCCCAGAGCGGAGTGAAGTATTTTTCGGTTGGGCCTAACCGTGGGCACCGCATCGGCTATACACTATCGACCTGGGGCGATAAGCCGTTTTACTGGGAGTCACCTTCGGGTAAACGCAATATTCTCTGCTGGGTGGCCGGTGAGGGCTATTCCTTTTTTCACAGCGGACGTCTCGAAGCCGGAAAGCTTTTCGACTACCTCGAACGCTTAGAGAAATCGGAATATCCTTACGATATGGTCCAGCTTCGTTACTCTATTGGCGGCGATAACGGCCCGCCTGACCCGAAGCTGAGCGAATACGTTAAGGACTGGAATGCAAAGTACGCCTATCCTAAATTGGTTGTGGCCACTACCAGCGAGATGTTCGGCGAGTTTGAACGGCGCTACGGCAAGCAGGTACCCAAGGCCCGCGGCGATTTTACACCGTACTGGGAAGACGGAGCAGGCTCGTCCTCGCGTGAGACGTCGATTAACCGCCAGGCCGCCGAACGTTTGGTGCAGGCCGAGGCGTTGTGGGCGATGCTCAATCCGGCCGGCTATCCCGCCGATAAGTTCTACGACGCATGGCGCAATGTGATACTTTACGATGAACACACCTGGGGTTCGTGGAACAGCATCAGCGATCCGGATGGCGATTTCACCCTGAGCCAGTGGAAGATCAAGCAGGCCTTCGCCATCGATGGCGATAGTCAGTCTCGCAAGCTGCTGAACGACTCGTTAGCCAAACACCGAAGCGAGGCAAAAAGGGTCATGGCGGTGGATGTGTTCAACACGTGCTCCTGG
>CAYTND010000286.1:0-3870 GCA_964438965.1 uncultured Pirellulales bacterium | reverse complement strand
GTTTATAAGAGATGTCAGACTACAGACGCGCCAATTTCAAAGGAGGATATTACTTTTTTACGGTCGTCACGTTTCAGCGAATGAAGTTTCTGACTAATACACTATCCCGCGATTGTCTGCGTTTTGCATTTGGCAAAGTAAAAGAAAAACGACCCTTCGACAACATCGCAATGTGCCTTCTGCCCAACCATTTACACTGTGTATGGAAATTGCCTGACGGTGATTCAGATTTTTCAACACGATGGAATTCAATCAAATCGCTCTTTACAAAGACGTATCTAAAATCCGGGGGACATGAAGGACAAAGAAATGTCTCGAGAATGCGGACGGGTGAAGCGGCTGTTTGGCAAAGGCGGTTTTGGGAACATCAGATAAGAAATGAGAATGATTTGCAAAAACATATCGATTACATACATTATAATCCTATCAAGCATGGTTTGGTAAAAAATATTGAGGATTGGCCCTGGTCAACATATCATAAATTTGTTCGCAAAGGATTTTATCATGGCGTTACGCCAAATGACGTCAAGAAATCTTCGGAAAATGTTTGTTCGGCTGGAGAATGAGTTTGGGTGGTGGGGTTACGACCCCACCCTACTTATTGGTAAAGTAAAGTGGTGGGGTTGTGACCCCACCCTACTTATTGGTGAAGAACGCAAAGAATACGAGTCAAAATATGATAAACGCAAACGGATATCTGTTGAAGGTCGAAAACTTAAAGACCTACTTTCCTATCAAGAAAGGCCTGCTGCGGCGGACTATTGGTTACGTCAAAGCGGTTGACGGGGTAAGTTTCGGTATCGAAAAAGGGCAGACGTTAGGTCTTGTCGGGGAAAGCGGCTGCGGCAAGACAACCGTTGCCAGAAGTATAGTTCGATTAGTTCCGGCAACGGCGGGAAAGGTCCTTTTCGAACAGAGGGATATTCTGTCCGCTGACAAGGCCGAATTGCGCCGTCTTCGCAGCCAGATTAGCCTTATTTTTCAGGATCCTTACGGCTCGTTGAATCCGAGGATGACTATAGGTAATATTGTTGGTGAGCCGTTGAAGATTCAAAGAACACAAAGGCACAGAGGCGCTTATTTTGAGCAGGTTGTGGTGTTGCTTTCAAAGGTGGGGCTGTCGCCTGAGCATATAAACCGTTATCCGCACGAGTTCTCGGGCGGACAGCGGCAGCGAATCGGCATCGCCAGGGCTTTGACGCTGAAACCAAAATTGATTATCTGCGATGAGCCGGTTAGTGCTCTTGATGTTTCTATTCAATCGCAGATTTTGAATCTGCTCAAAGATTTGCAGGAAGAATTCGGGCTGACGTTCTTATTTATCGCACACGACCTGGCTGTGGTGGAGTTTTTCTGTAACATTGTGGCGGTGATGTATATGGGCAGGATAGTGGAGCAGGCTACGGCCCAAGAGCTGTATCGAAACCCTCTGCATCCTTATACACATGCCCTTATCTCGGCTGTCCCGGAGGTTGAGCGGCCCCGGCAAAGCCGGAGAACCACACTGGGCGGCGAAGTGCCGAGCGCCTTGAATCGGTCCCCGCAAGGCGGGGTCCCACCAACCGGTTGTCCATATCAGGCGAGGTGTCCCCGGCGCCAAAGTGATTGTTTAGAGCAGATGCCGACACTGAAAAGGAGGGGAAACACTTATGACGAGCATTTTGTTGCCTGCTGGAAATGCTAAAAAAAGTTGATAATTGATAAATGATTGTTGATAAATGTGTGAAAATGAGCAAAAATAAGCAAGAACTCGTGGCACGGGCTTCCAGCCCGTGAAAACACGGCCAAGATGGCCGTGCCACCAAGTTGAATTTGAGATAATTGTCTTAAGTCCTGATTGGGAAGGAGTGTCGATTGTCATGGACGAAGAAATTGGCATAGGAATAACAAGCGAGGGTGGCACTGTGGTAGTGGCTTTCAAGTCTGCTTCAGTAAGTGATGTGGATGCAATAACCGCCGCTGCCAAACAGATAAAAGAATTTATTGACGGAAATCAACCAAACAAGTTGATATTCGATTTTGGGAGTGTAAAGTTTTTCTCCTCCCAGGTGCTGGGGCTGCTTCTGGACATCCGGGCCAAGCTGGAAACGTATAACGGCGAGGTTGTGATTAGTGCGATAAACCCACAACTGCACAGAGTTTTCAAGATAACAAACCTGGATAAGATTTTCAGGTTTTTCCCGGATAAAGAAAGCGCCCTCCAGGCAGTGGGCACAGATTGACTTCCACTTTTTCAAGGGTAACATGTCGTTCTTGCCAAAGCAGGAATGTATTTACTTAGAGAGATTGATGTTATGTATATTACGATGCAATTTTCGATTTTTATGGTCAACAAGCCGGGGGTGTTAGCCCAGGTGCTCGGCGAATTTGCACAAGCCAAGATTAACATCATAGCGATGACAATGATGGATTCTGTGGAACACGGGGTTATGCGAATAGTTTTTGCTGCGCCCAAGAAGGCAAAAGAAGTGTTAGCAAAGCTAAATATGCCCCATAATGAAACAGAGGTTTTGTGTGTAACACTGACCAATAAGTCCGGTGCCCTGGCGACTGTTGCGGAAAAACTGGCCAAGAACCACATAAATATTTCATACGCGTATTGCACTGCAGGGGCAAAGGGAGGCCGAACAACAGGCGTCCTAAAAGTCGCCGACGTTAAAAAAGCAATGAGGATTCTGCAGCAAAATTTCAAGAAAGACACCAAGTCACACCCCGTGGTCAGACGCTCACAAGCTTCGAGAAAATAGGAGCGTAAGTTCATAATTCATAAGTGTCCTTGTCAAATTTTTAGCCGGATGAGTCTATTTTGTATAAAAACAGTTGACATAAAAGTTGGTGTGGTGATATATTGTAGTTTATGATTGAGATTACGGGGCCGTAGCTCAATTGGTTAGAGCGTCGGACTGTCGATCCGAAGGTTGCGCGTTCGAGTCGCGTCGGCCTCGTTTGCTAACTTCAGGGCTGCCAAGCACTTACGTTCGGCAGCCTTTTGTGTTGAAGCCTCAAAATCACTGTCCCTGCGAAAAACCCTATCCTGATGAGAAGTTGAAGCCAAGACTAATGAACTTTCTGATTTGCTAACCATGCCAATCCCACCAAATGGATTAGCAAGAGCCTTTCTGCACAACAGGCTGGGGAATCGGCAGGCATTATTCAGACGAGTGTAGACACTTCTTCGGTAGTCTTCGGTATGCTGTACGAACTTCCTTTATGCCACAGCTTTCCAGAAAAGCTCGTACTCCGTTGCCATAAATGCCATCATTATCCCGGAAAAGATATTTTGGTTGTAAACCAAATGGCATAGATTCACGTAGTTGCTGGATAACCCAATTCATAAATGGATTTCTCGTTATCGCAAAGTGTATAACTTTTCGTCGGCCATGGTCAAAAACAAGGAAAACGTACAACGTAGCAAAGTTGATAGTTGTGACAGTGAAGAAATCGATTGCCCATGACACATCCAGGTGATTACGCAGAAATGGCAGCCATGTAGTTGATCTTTCGCGAGGTTTTCGCGGCTTGTACATGTATTTGCCGATTGTGTCATTGCATGGTGGGTCGTAGTTGAGAAGCAGAAGCGTATCACGAATCCTTTCAGCGCTCCATAAGGGATTCTCTATAGTTTATTTGGAATTAACTTAAACACCTGGAAGCTCGCTCTCCCCGGTCCACATAGTAGTTGCTTTTATCACGCAGATATCGTACCGTACGATGAAGTGAAAGTGCAGGAAGTTGACAAAACTCATGGGAAATAGTAGGTTTTGTCCAACGTAGAGGAGATCATTAATGATTGCGAGCAATGGCATGCGATGGTATTATTGGTATCTTAATACTACAACGCCACTTAGATTTATTTATTTTCGATAAAGC
>CAYTND010000285.1:0-3879 GCA_964438965.1 uncultured Pirellulales bacterium | reverse complement strand
GACTTCATTCTGAACGATGGTATCATATTTGAGCAGTTGTGAGTACCTCTGCCAGCGGCTCGTCGCTCGTCGCACGGGTCACAGAAAAGCAGACGACTCGCCGTGCTGCCCTTGCTACTCTGCGAAGCACGAGCGGCGCAACAGGAAGAAAAGGAATATTGTATTTATGATGAAGGAACAACGAGATCAGAACTGTGCCAGTCCCGCAAGGGACCCCTCCCGGGGGGATGAACTGGTGAAAGGGCTGCCGATGTTCACTGCATCGGCTCCCGAGGTTCTTGCAAAAGAAAAGGCTGATTTGGCAGAGCTTAAGGGCAAAGGCCTTCTGGTGCGGTGGAAGGGTTATTTTGGCAAAACAGGACCCGGGTGGCTGCAAAGTGCTCTCGTGCTGGGAAGCGGAAGTGCTATGGCTTCCCTTTTTGCCGGTGCTTTTCTCCAGTACAGATTGCTTTGGGTCCAGCCGTTGGCAATGGTACTGGGTATCATTATGTTTGCAGCCATATCGCATCAAACCTTATCCACGGGAGTCCGGCCTTTTGATGCAATGAAGCGTTACATCCATCCTATTGTCGCCTGGAGCTGGGCAATCGGGGCACTGTTAGCAACGATGATATGGCATCTGCCCCAATACGCACTGGCCGCCGGCATGACTGAGGATATGATCAAGGTCGTTACCGGCTGGCAGCCGTCATCACCCGCGTCGCGGACAGCACTATTAATTGGAATTGGTCTGGTTGTCTTAACTATATCGACCGCGTTTGTCTGGACATACAGCAGCGGACATAAAGGTGTCAGGCTCTACGAACGCATATTAAAAGGTCTCGTTTGGATGATTATTCTTGCGTTCTTAGTTGTGATCATACGCAGATCGATAGACGGTGGTGTACAATGGGCAAAACTTTTCAAAGGATTCCTGCCGCTGTATGTGCCGACGGATCCACGGGGAGTGGCGATTGTAATGGCAGCATTTAGCGCAGCTACCGGGATAAACGCGACATTTCTTTTTCCTTATACACTTCTGGCACGCAGTTGGGGCAAGGAACATCGAGGCCTATCCAGATTTGATTTGATTACCGGCATGCTGCTGCCGTTTTGTATTGCGACGTCATTAATGGTCATCGCAACCGGGTGCACGATCTATGATCCCGTGCAATTTGCTTCTGGCTCCACGAAACTTTCACCCGTCACAGCAGCGGCCATGCTTGAATCTACCGGGCTGGGTATGTTCTTTTCGCGAATTGTTTTTGGCTTAGGGATAGTGGGAATGGCCCTGAGCTCGATTACTATGCACATGCTTATTAGTGGCTTTGCCGTGTGTGAAATGTTTGGCATCGAGCCGAGTGGCTGGCGTTACCGGCTGGCCTGCCTGCTCCCGGCACCAGGGTTCGTCGGTGTGATACTCTGGGGATATATAGGGCCGTGGATCGCGATATCTACCTCGGCGATTTGCGGCCTGATGCTGCCCATCGCCTTCATTGCCTTCTTCATCCTCAACAACAGTAAAAGGTATCTCGGGAAAGACAAACCAAGCGGTGCAAAAGCAGTAGTCTGGAATATCGCCATGCTTGTTTCTATCATAGTCACGGTGGCCAGCATAGTCTATTATCTTCGTTCCTTAATATGATCTTGCCCAGCAGCTTAGGCGCCTCTTAGGACCGGTAAAGAAATTAGGTTTCGTTTTTGGCTGAGCGAGGACCAGCCCGCCGCGGCGGGCAAGGCTGGCAAGGAAGCAAAACGCAGGCCTACTGGTTGGTAGTCCGAGTTTTGCTGACACCGCCAGCCGCAGCCAGCCAAAAACGAAACCTAATTTATTTACAAGCCCCAAGTCCAGCATATTCAAGCAATTTCCATCCCGAAGGCAGCACCGCCGCTGCCACTACTATCTTCAAAATGTCGCCGACAATAAAAGGATATAAGCCCTCAAGCAATACATTGTTGACACCTGGCAAACAAGACAGCCAAAGCAGGCCGAAAGCATAAATCACAACATTGCCCAGAACCATCGCCAAAACGGTAGTCGCAATTCGCCTGTCCCATCCCTTCTGGGCCAGCAGACCTACGATATAAGCAGCGGCAACGAAACCAAGCAAATACCCTCCGGTGAATCCTCTTAGCACTGCAAAACCGCTTCCCAGTGCAAAGACAGGCAGCCCCGCCACTCCCTCCATTATGTACGCGAGCACAGCAAGGCAACCCCGCCTGGCTCCAAGCAGCGCCCCTATCATTAGCACAGCAAAGGTCTGGCCGGTAATTGGAACAGGACTAAAAGGCAGCAGAATCTTTACCTGGGCACACAAGCCAATGAGCAAAGACCCGCCAATAACCACAGCAATATCATAAAGGGCGGCATGCCTTTTCTCACAAGGCCGCAGAAGGTCAGCTATAGTTGCACTTGCCAGCATGCCGGTCATTATATTTGAAGTTCCTTTATACGTCAAATGACATATTCCGAACCTTTCAGAATTATGCAATCCAAGCGAGGCAATCTTATCAGTTATCAATGAAAAGGGGCTTATACCGAATCAATCGGTATAAGCCCCGAACTGAAACCAAAAACCTTATATCCCCACGCGAGTGGGAATCCAGTCAGCCTTGTATCAACGCTACATACGGCTGCGGCCAGAGCTGCTCCCTGGCCGCCGGCAGGCGAGCATCAAGCTGTGAATCCGTTAGCTCGGCATAGACCACACCGTCTTCATTCATGTCAAAACGGCTTGTCAAACGACACAGTAACGCCGGCAAGCCACGCAACCTCAGCATGAGACAGTTCATAGTCATAGATGCGGAGATCATCAAGCAAACCTTCAAGCCATCTGTCCTCCCTATCGTGTTCACGACCTATTGTGACATCATGGAGGGCTTCAATATTAGTTTGGTTAGGGTCGCCTCCCCTGGTAGCATCAAGTACGCCGTCTATGTAAAGGTTCGTGTCCGGAGACTGAAGAATGCCATTTTCTTTCTTTGTGACCGCAACATGGTGCCAATCATCGTCGGTCATCGTCGTATCGCCTTGGAAATTGCCGCCTCCGTGTTCGATGCGTAGCCTGCCTCCATTGGTCCGGAACTCCAATCTTACGTTATCGTCCCCTGTACCGCGAGCACGGCCCCAGCCCACAATTACACCGTTGTCGGCGGTCTTAATCCATGCAGCTATACTGAAAGCACTCGGGCCGAGAATACCCTTGTAGCCGGTTATCTCTACATAGTCGTTGAGACCACGAAGGCTAATGGCCTGGCCGATATTGCCTGCTACAAAAGTGGGAACGCCCATTGCAATACCGTGGAGGCCGTTGCCAGAGCTGTCGTTGAAGTTCCCATCAAACTGCCAGTAAGCTGCCAGATTAGCATTATTGGGCTCGGCCGGAGTTATCAACTGACGCTCAAATGGATACAGACGGATATCGTCAAAGAGAACCTTACCCGTACCACCGGCGCCACGCTCAAAGCCGATAATTAACTCAGTAACGTTGCTAAGGTCCACGCCGGTGAAATCTGCCAGGTTAATATTCCACGGGTGCCACGGTGATTTCATTATGTTACCCACATCACCGTCATACGGTACCTTAACGCCGTTGAGCTTCACATACATCTGCTCAGGAACATTGTTCACATCGCCGCTGAACCATAGTGACAATGATTTAACACCATTCCCGGTCCAATCCTTGCCAATCGGTAGTTCAGCAATATTCACTGTTGCCTCTGAATAAGCCGCAGTAGCACTGTTGTCATAGAAAAACGGCATTGCCTGCTCGCCGCTATGAACCTTCGTAGTCTCAACATAATGCTCGTCCTGATACCAATCTGGCTCAGGATAACCTACTGTTGCGCCGTTTGCCGGGACGCCGTATCCGTCTATCCACGTGTACCATATCTCGTCGG
>CAYTND010000284.1:0-3882 GCA_964438965.1 uncultured Pirellulales bacterium | reverse complement strand
GGCGTTGTGGACGGCCGGGAGCTGGCTGACAACTACGCGCCGATATCACTTGCGGCGAGTAAATTTATGGGTCTGCCTGGTTTTGCAATCTTAGGTTTTGCTGCCATAGCTGCTTTTGTAACCACGGCAAATGGGGGCATACTCGCTGCGTCACGGTCGCCTATGGCTATGAGCAGGGACCGATTGCTGCCGCCGCTTTTGGCGCAGGTCAGCAGCCGCTTTAAGACGCCCCATATCAGCATAGTGCTCACCGGCGGATTTATGATTACCGCAGTTGTTTTTCTTGATATTGAAGTGCTGGTAAAAACCGCCTCGACCTTAATGATAATACTTTTCATTCTTGTCAACGCCAGCGTGATTATAATGCGCGAGAGCAGGATACAAAGCTATCGGCCGAAGTTCAAATCGCCGTTGTATCCATATATTCATATCTTTGCCATCATCGCTTATGGTGCATTGATAATAGATATGGGTCTGGTGCCGTTACTGATTACCGCCGGCTTTATCGGTTTGAGTGCCGCCTGGTTCTGGCTCTATGTTTACAGGCGGGTCAGCAGGGCCTCGGCGGTTATGCACATCGTAGAACGAGTTACCGACAGAGAGCTTAAAACCGTTACCCTCGAGAATGAGCTTCGTGATATTTTGCTCGAACGGGACGATATAATCGAGGACAGATTCGACCTGCTTATAAAAGAATGTGAAATTCTGGATATTCAGGGCGAAGAAAGCGCTGAAAAAATCTTCCGTCAGGCCTCGGCCATTTTAGCCGAGAGGTTGGGGACAAACGAGTTCGTACTTTTCGAGAAATTCCTCCATCGTGAAGCTGAGGGCGGTACGGTGGTTCAGCCGGGCTTTGCTATACCGCATATAGTAGTGGAAGGTGAAAACAAATTCGATATTTTACTTGTCCGCGCCCGTGACGGCATCAACTTCCCGCACACTCCGGACCCGGTCAGGATAATGTTCGTTCTGGCCGGCAGTAAAGACGAACGCAATTACCACCTGCGGGCCCTGATGGCTATAGCCCAGATTGCCCGGGAAAAGCACTTCGAGCAGCGATGGTTCGCCGCCAGAGACACTCAGGGATTGAGGAACTTGATACTTCTATCCACAAGAAAAAGAGATACAAGTCCGTAATGAGCATCGCCAAATACTGTTTCCGCAACAGGAACTAACTAAAAGTTGTGAGGGTCAAAAAATGCACTTACCAGGAAAAAAACAAACAAGGTCAATTTGTTCAAAAACAGATAAATGTCCCAAGCACAACAGCAAACGCCATTGGTTTACATGGGTGTTTTCCATTGGAGGGTTGTTGGCGCTGATATGGTTTTTGATTCGTGTTATTCCAAAGCCTTCGCGTGCAACGTATCCGTGTCAGCGGGCGGCTTTCCCGTTGGCCTCGGGCTTTGTGATTTGGCTTGCCGGGGCAATCGGCTCAATCGCGGCCGTTCGCAAGGCAAAACGCTGCTTTGCCCCAGCAACGCCGGGTTCCGATCAAAACCCGCCGTTGGCGGGGTCGCGTTACGTATTATGTGTAATGCTTGTTGCTGTCAGTGTTGGGTCTATCTGGTTAGCTCAAGGCATTACGACTGAGAAGGTGGTTTTAGCTGATGAGCCAATCGCAAATGCTCCGATAGGAATTGCCAAAGGGATTCATCCCGGACGGGTTGTTTGGGTACATAATCCTGATGCCACTAACTGGGACGGGCCAGGAAACGGACATTGGTGGGAAAACAGCCACACGAATCAGGCGGTAGTGGACCGTATGATGAGCCGGGCGATAAGGGCACTTAGCGGTGAGGCAGCCAGTACCGCCGCCTGGGATAAGCTCTTCAGGCATTTCAATAAAACACACGGCAAAGGAAATGTCGGATATAAATCAGGCCAGAAGATATTCATCAAGATAAATTATGTAGGCTGCATTAAGGTTTGGAGCAAACAGCCGGTAACAAAGCTCGAAGACTACAACCTCAGAAGCCTTGATTATATGAACACGTCCCCTCAAATGATAATCGCCCTGCTGCGGCAGCTCGTAGATGAAGCCGGCGTGAACGAGGCCGACATCACGGTTGGCGATACTTTATGCTACTTCCCAAATGAGTACTATAATATGTGCCATGAGCAGTTTCCGAATGTTCGGTATCTGGATTACGTAGGCAAATTCGGTCGGACACGCGCCAAGTTATCCTCGGTTGCATTTTACTGGAGCACGCCGGATGCGGCCGAAAAGAAAACAGACTATCTGCCTGTTTCCTACGTAGAAGCCAATTACCTGATTAATATGGCGAACCTGAAGAGCCACAACGACGTCGCCGGAATAACGCTCTGCGCGAAGAACCACTACGGCTCACTGGTCAGGAAGCCAGCCCGCACCGAAGGCTATTTCGATATGCACAAGGACCTCCCATTTGTCAAACCCGGTATGGGACACTATAGGCCTCTCGTGGACCTGATGGGACATAAGCAACTCGGTGGTAAGACTCTGCTGTATTTGATTGATGGGCTTTATGCTGGAAAGCACGCCAAAGAAAGGGCGCCAAGAAAATGGAACAGCTCTCCATTCAATGGAGACTGGAGTTCGAGTCTTTTTGTCTCCCAGGACCCGGTTGCGATAGATTCCGTCGGCTTCGATTTTCTGTGGACCGAATGGGATGATGCACCCCACAGGTCCGGCACAACCGATTACCTCGTCGAGGCGGCACTGGCGTATAACCCACCTTCAGGAACATTCTATGACCCGGACCATAAAGGAAACGTAGCTCGGCTGCCAAGTCTGGGGGTTTGTGAGCACTGGAACAATCCGACGGATAAACAGTATTCTCGTAATTTAGGAACGGGCAAAGGCATTGAACTGATAAAGCTCAGCAGGGCGGTCAGCCACGCGGCTGCTACTGTGTATTCTTCCAATTAGCTCCCATTGTTTTTTTTTAATACGACAGAGACAATCATCAACTGTCATATACAGGACCGAGCCGTCAGGAGAACCCGGATATTTCCTCATCCGGCGGGCGAACTATTTAACCTTCCAAAGTTTCTTAAGCACTTGATACATATCGGGGTCGTGCTGTTGCAATTCAGCGCGGACAAAAGGATAAAAATCATTGGTGCCGAAAAAAGCTTCAGTGCATTCGGCAAAATATTCCTGGTCGTTGTTGAGCGCGTAAGCACGTTTTGATTTTCCTGCGATATGCAGGACGGACTCGTATTGCTTGCTCTCCACGGCCTTCTGGTAGGCCTTGCTAATTTCAGTATTATCGTAACCCAAAACGCAATGATGGTAAGAATGTGCCAGCTCGTGCAGCACCATCCAGGGCTGGCCGATTGTCCACTTGAGAAAATTCTCGGCATTGGCTATCTCAACACTGCGTGCTTTCTGGGGATTGAAATCATTATTACTAAGCCATTGTTTGCTGGGATGGTAGCACATACACCGATGGCGCGGGGCCTTATACTCAACCCAAATCGGTACACGGCGCAGCTCTTTTAGAGCCTCGTCCGGTACCACACGGGTAATCTGATAAAGCTGGAACCTCAACAGCTTCAGTACGTCCTCGGCAAGTTGAGCGTGGTCAGACAAAAGTTCGTCGTTAACAAGGACCTTCCAGCCTTGAATTTTCCGGACGGTGTAATCCGATGTCGGGGTGTATTTACCGGATGCGAGACAGAAAATGAATAATACAGAGCAAATAAGCGTAATTTTTTTCATCAGTAATAATCTCCTAAAAAGAAGGTTTTTCCTTCGATTGCCCCTCCTTCGCTAAAGCTACGGAGGGCAGGCTGTGAAGCGGGTAGAGTATATATAAATCCTGCAATAACGGCAAGAATACAGATTGGCCCATTCGACTGCGCACCTTGGGCACAAGCTCAGGACAGGCTTTGATT
>CAYTND010000283.1:0-3909 GCA_964438965.1 uncultured Pirellulales bacterium | reverse complement strand
GTATCTTTGTGATACCGCCTGCTTATAATATGCCGGTGGCTCCAATGCGATAAATCTCAGCCGTGAAACGGCTGTTTCAACCAACCTTTTTTGCACTTGAACCGAGTTATTTAATAGAGTAGTGGTTTAATGACAGTTCATTATTTTACGTGCGACAGAGCAGTAGGTCTATGGCACCGCGCTTGAGCATGAGAAAACTGTGGGGCCAGAAAAGGAGGCTTGAACGTGGATAAGGCAGGCTCTATTATTAAGTTTCACTGCAAAAACTGTGGCCGGAAATTCAGCGCCCCCCAAATCCACGCAGGCAAAAAAGGTAAATGCCCAAAATGTAAAAAAAATGTCATTCCCGCGCAAGCGGGAATCCACTGGGCCATCATTTTTATAAATCTTCTTGTCGGATTTTTATGCTTTTTGCGTGTGCGTCCAGCCCTTCAACCTCAGCCAACCGAATAATGTCCTCCGCACTTTCAGCCAACTTCTTCTTATCGTATTCGATAATACTGGTTGACTTGATAAAATCATTGCTCGTCAGCGCACTAAAAAACATTGCGCTTAGTCCAGTTGGTAACGTATGACTAGGTCCAGCCCAATAATCCCCGACTGCAACCGGACTATAATCTCCGATAAATATCGCCCCTGCGTTCTCGATTTTACCAGCTATTTCTCTGCTCTTATCTCCACACTGAATCTGCAAATGCTCCGGCGCGACAATATTCGCTGCTTCAAAGACTTGCTGTATATTTTCAAAAACGGCAATTTTGCTGAATTTTTTAAGACACTCAGTAGTTTCTCTTGTTCGATCAAGTTGCATTACCTGTTTTTTTAGTTCCTTAAGGACTTCTTCACCAAGTTTTTGTGAATCAGTAAACAAAATCGCACTTCCCGGGTCGTGCTCAGCCTGGCTGAGCATATCTGCTGCCACCCACGCTGGGTTCGCATCATCGTTTGCGATTATTAGTACTTCGCTTGGCCCGGCAATTGAATCTATATCGACAATCCCAAAAACCTTCTGCTTAGCTGTCTGGACCCATTGATTGCCGGGGCCGACAATCTTAAATACCTTCTCAATAAATTTGGTTCCCCACGCCAAAGCCGCCACCGCTTGTGCTCCGCCGATGCGATAGACTTCGTCAATTCCCAATTCCTTGCAGACTGCCAAAGTCACGGGATGGATACTGTCCTCATATCTCGGCGGTGAAACTACCGCGATTTCCTTTACGCCAGCTACTTGAGCAGGAACCGCTGTCATTATTACCGTTGAAGGCAACGGCGCAGAGGCACCCGGCACACAAATACCCACTCGTTTTATGGGTGTATATTTAATACCAGGATGTTTGAAGTTGCCGATGAATATTTCGCTTTGATACTTCCTGACATTTTTAATCGCCTGTCGGATCGATTCCAAAAGCTTCTTGTTGGTTTCGGCATGGGATTTCTCCAAATCTTCCTCGCTGATCAAGAATTGTTCAGGAGTAAGTTTCACTTTATCAAATGTCAGCGTAAAATCCGCTACGGCCTTGTCCCCTTCCTCTCCAACTTTGCAAAGGATTTCGATAACGTCCTTGCTCCTAGCGTCACCAACGCCAAACATGGCAGCCTGCATTACTGCCTCATTGAGCTTGAATAATGCTTTGTCGAACTCCGTAGGGGAAAGCTGGTGTAATGAGATGAGGATTTGGTCGAGTTCGTGGGGCACGGTTGGTTCCTTTATCTGTCGAAGTTTTGGTGGCTGTAAACGCGAGTTGCTTTTTGCAGCAGCAGATAACTTTTGCCTTTGTATTTAGTTATAATCCCTGCTATCTTAAACCGCACCGGCTCGGGCACAGCAGATTGTCTCTGCTCGGCCAACTCCAATACTTCGCACGGTAACAGCCGCAGCGATACCGGCCGGACATTTCGGCCAAAAGCATCCAGGACAAATACAGGCCCCCTGCTCCTTCGACTTCGCTCAGGACAGGTTTCGCAGGTGCAAGCTTGCCCCCGTGTAAAACGGGGGTCATCCTGTTTGACTAAAAATGCTGTCCTATCGGCTAAGATGGAATCCTGCTCCAATTCCGTTCCTGCCGCCGAATCGCCCACTTCCTTTTTTGCCTTTGGGGTCCGTCTCAATCTCTCAGGGCCGACAATTCTCCCGGCCTTGAGCTTTTCCATAATCTCCCGCGGTATGGCTAATACATCGTTCGGCTCACTGACAGCGGGCTGTCGCTTAGACTCTTTTGCAGATAAGCTCTCAGTTGACCTGCGCCCTTTTTGTTGTATTTCCTGTGATGTTGGAGACCGTGGCTTGCTTATTTTTGCAAGGCGCAAAAAATGACTCGGGAATATAAAATTCCCGCCCTTATATTTTGTAGTCCACCCCCAGAGCCGGTAAGCAGCGGCAGAACGCTCGTTAACATCGGCAATCATCTTTTCCAGCGCCGACGACGGCAGCATCTCTAACTTTGTCCCTGCGGAAACTCGAGATCTGTAATCGTTCACGTCCGAACCAAATTCAAAGAACCACCCGCTCCTGCACCAATCCAGATTAGGGTCAGGCCGAATTGGTGTGTTGCTATCCCCCACTGCTTCGCCTTTGCCAAGCAGAGCAGCGGGGAACAATTTACCATCAACTCCCTTCAGAACAAAGCCGTCCCGCAGCAGAGTTTCGCATCCCGTCTCTGCATCGAATCCCGATGCCGCCGAGACAACACCCACAAAGAACACTGAAATCAATAGCACTATTCTCTTATTCATACCAAATAGTTTTGAGTTATGAGTCATCAATAATCAATTTAATCGCCTGTTCCGGCCTATCGGCCTGCTTTACGTGTCGGCTGCTGTCAGGGTCGTCGGTTGCAACCAGCTCGACCAATGGCTTCCAGAATCCGCCTAAAAGTATAATCGGTTTATCTGTTTTGAGAAAGCCCTTGTTTTTTAATTCCCAGACCTTCGCCAATTCCAGCAGTGTTCCTGTTCCGCCTGGCAGCACCATATAACCCTGCCCCAATTTTATCAGCGTATCCAGCCGTTCGTCGAGCGAGCCGGTAACGATTTCACGGGTAACATATTTGTTAGCCGTGCTGTTCTTAAAAGCTGAGCACGTAACGCCAATAACTTCACCGCCGGCCTCGCTCGCCCCTTTGGCCGCAGCCAACATCGTCCCGCCGTATCCACCGTTGGCGATAGTAAAACCAGCCTGGGCTAATAACTTACCTGTCTCATACGCCAGTTGAAAATTTGCATCGCCCTGTTTAGCTCTACCTGTTCCAAAGATAGTTATAGTCTTTTCACTCATTCGTCTTTTTGCGCGTGTAATTTAGAAGCCCTGCCGAAAGCAAAATCTCCCTGTCCCTGGCGGAAAGCTCCAGCCTGCCGACAAATTCGAATGAGCTTGTCGTATTTACAATCTCAACTCTGTTACTGCCCTTGATTGCTTCAAGCAGATTGTTTATCACAAGCTCATTGTTGCATTTTATTTTTTCATAGTCGGTCGGCTCAGCAAATTCGATTGGAACGATACAGAAATTTATCAGGTTCGCCCTGTGGATTCGCTCGATACTTTTCGCGACCACCACCCGCACACCCAGATACATCGGGCAAAGTGCAGCGTGCTCTCTCGATGAACCCTGGCCGTAGCTTTCACCCGCCACGATGACACCGGCTATCGCTTTCTCCTTTAATTCAAGCGCCCGCTCGGCAAATGCCGGCTTACCTTCTTCGTTGAAGCAATTGAAAACCACCTTTGCGTATTCCGGCACATTCGAGCGCAGTTTCAGAAAAATCCCCGCCGGCATGATATGGTCGGTGGTTATCTTCTCGCCGCATTTAATCAGCACCTTGCCCCTCAGCTTCTGCGGCAACGGCACAGGCGGCTGGGGCACGACAATCGTAGGGGCGCGCATAATCTCTACCTTTGAGCGGTAGCTACGT
>CAYTND010000282.1:0-3918 GCA_964438965.1 uncultured Pirellulales bacterium | reverse complement strand
ATGTTCTCGATGGCATAGCCAACTGGCTCGGTCGTAAAACTCCAGACACTGCCTTCGTGTACCGTATAGTCAGGCGGACCATTGACCTCATCGACCCGCCAGTAGTAAGTCGTGCTGAAATCAAGGCGTTGGGCAGGAGCATAGCTGTTGGCACTCTCGGTGATACCGCCAATACCGTCGTTGACGTCGTTGAAGTTCTCGCCAAAGTAAACCGTGTGCCCATTGGTTGGCGGCGCAAATTCTCCCGGCGTCCAGCTAAGAACCACATCTCGCGGCACATCTGCCGCCTCATCAGCAGGGCTCGGGTTGGAAGCCACACCAGGTGGTATACCTATCATAACCTGCTCAATCTCTTCCTCCGACAGCGCCCGGCTGTAGATGCGGACTTCGTCAATTGTGCCGCTGATAATATTACTGCCTCTTTGCCCAATCGTTAAGCCTCCAGCAGTTGAACCTGTTAGACGATTCGATGTTGTAGCGTTCTTTTTCTCTACACCATCGACATAAATTCTGACAATGGGATCATCATAAGTGCCAACAATGTGATGCCATTCACCATCATTGATAGCAACATCTGAATCTAACTCGATGGTTCCACCACTACCAGCCATTTCAAACTGGATGGTTCTCGGCGTGCTATATTCCTGCCCTATTGCATGGTGGCCTTGCTCATCCCAGGAAGTCCCTTTTGAAACAAAGTATCCATGAGCCGTGCTTGTTGTTTTTACCCATGCCGCAACCGTGATCTTATCATTGATATTAAGCGAAGGGTCATTCCTGCAATCAACATAATCATCTGTGCCGTCAAATTGCAGAGCGGAACCTATTTTTCCTGTTGTCCATGTTGCTCCGTAAATTGTGCCATCATTGCCATAGACAGATGAATCTATAGCAGTTGTTCCACTGTTCTCGTCAAACTTCCACCAGCCGACAAGACTCGGGTCAGCAGCGTTAGCCCCGCTCGTTAGAACCAGACCAAGCAGCAAAACAATAGAACATAGACTAATCAAGTTCCTATACATAATAATCCTCCTTAAAAAAAGTTAAAATAAACAACTGTGCCTTGGCCACGCATCAAAACAGAAGACAGAAAACAGAAGACAGAATGTAGAATTAAGAAATCTTTTTTTCTTCATTCTCAATTCTCAATTCTAAATCCTTTTTGACTCCACCTCCTTTTTTCAAAGGTCCAACATCGGCTGTTAATTGATATGGATAGATTCCATTTGCCAAGCGCAAAGCCCAAGAAACTTTGCCCTTTACCCCCTTAATCTTGACCTTCCAAGCAGGACAATTTGTACGGAAAGTGCCCGGGATTTTGTCCTCAGGAAAGCCAAAATCCACAAACTTCATCCACCTTATTTATACCAAATGAGCAACTCTCTCGTCAAGGAAAATCTTTCGAGCTATTCACAAGCTACTCTTTTTGTCAATAGGGAAAATCTCAAGAAGTCAAGTCAGTTAGGCCTCGCCTGCGATATGTGAAAGCTCCGGTGTCGTTTCCGGATGTCTGCTTCCCCGTGTCTTTCGGGAAACTTGTGCCCGCGGAGGCGGGTATCTGTGCTTAATTCTACTTAAAACCACAATTCCCGTCAAACAGACAAAGCCTCATGTTGTAAATCTCGCTCGCTACGGCCAAAGAATAGCCAAAATCAGAAGAAAAGTCAAAGAAAACCCGTTTAATCTGCGCAATCCGTGCAATCCGTGGTTAGAAAATTAGCTAATTTGCGAGTTTTTTTCTTGACCAACCTCCAAAAATGTAAGATAATATATATTGAACAACTGATGACGAATGAGATCGTGGGTTGTCCCGTATCTTTCTTGATGGTTTATTGTTACTTTGCAAAGGGACGTATAAAAGGGGGAAGGCTCGTAAGCCTTTTCTCTAACGGTAGTTAAGTTGCAAAGAAGCTTTTAGCGCCTGTTA
This sequence comes from uncultured Pirellulales bacterium, assembly GCA_964438965.1. Lineage (GTDB taxonomy): Bacteria > Planctomycetota > Phycisphaerae > Sedimentisphaerales > Anaerobacaceae > NIOZ-UU13. The sequence continues at coordinate 1,991 of CAYTND010000282.1, read as the reverse complement.
TAGGCAGAGAAAAAACCTGATTCCGCAACCTTGATGAGGCGCTGAAAAGTGAATTTAGCGTGAAACGAAATCTGCTTGAAAAAGCGTTCGCTTACCGATGAGGGAGTGTTGGTATTGAGTATAAAATCAGCAAATTACGAGAAAAAATATCTTCTAATAATACCAAAAGTGCCGCAATTAGAGGAGATTTTGGCACTAAGTAGCTGATTCTACGCTCTGGCGAAAAGGATTTCGTAACTCACAGCCATCTCTTTGAGGCTTTCCTGCCGGATAACCCGCAATTTGCCCTTTTGAGCGATATTTTGTAACTCTATGAGAACTGCAAGCGAAAGGTAGGAATTATGAATACCATAATCATAGGACTCGCGACGCTGCCGGCCGCGGTTATCACCGTTATTGCATTTATTCTGGGAGTTTGTCTGGCTGTCATCGTTTATCATATGATTTCCAGAGCAAAGTCCAAAACCTTCGAGTATGACCTCCAGCGGCAGCTCGATGGGGCCAAAAAGGAAGCCGAGAACATAATTAAGTCCGCTCAGATTGATGCTGCTGCAGAGACTATCAAGAAAAAGGAGCGATTTACATCTGAGACGAATAAAACCCGTGCTGAGCTGCACCAAACCGAAATGAGATTGACCAAACGCGAGAATTCACTTGACCGCCAGGCAGAATTGCTCCGGCAGCGCGAAAAATCGTTGAAACAGCAGCAGCAAGAGAGCGATAGAAGACTGCACAATATTAATCTAAAAGAAAAACAGCTTTCTATTCTGTTGGCACAGCAGAAGAATCAACTGCTTAAAATCACCGCAATGGGCATTGAAGAAGCCAAGGATCTGCTCTTGAAACGTCTCGAAGATGAATGCGAGCATGAGATGTCAGCTTTGATTCAACGCAAGGTCGAGGAATGCACCGAAACTGCCAACGAAAAAAGCAGGGAGGTAATCAGCGCCGCCATTCAGCGTTACGCCGCAGAGCAGACCTGCGAAGCAACTGTCTCAACCGTCGAGATTCCGAATGACGATATGAAAGGCAGAATTATTGGCAGAGAGGGACGCAATATCCGCGCTTTTGAAAAAGCTACCGGCGTAGATGTCATTGTCGATGACACCCCCGGGATGATTGTAGTCAGCGGTTTCAGCCCCGTCAGGCGTGAGGTCGCCCGCCTTTCTATGGAAAGGTTGATCCAAGACGGAAGGATCCACCCGTCCCGAATCGAGGAGCTCGTTGTCCAGACCAAGAAGGATGTCAACCACAAACTCCTGCAGATCGGCAAAGATGCCGCCGTCGAGACCAACGTCAGAGGTTTGAGCAACAAGGTACTTAGTTTAATCGGTGCTTTAAGCTACAGAACAAGTTATGGGCAGAACGTGCTTCGCCACAGCGTTGAGGTTGCGTTTCTTTCGCAGGTTATGGCAGATGAGCTTGGGCTGGACGGCTCGATAGCAAGACGGGCGGGATTATTGCACGATATCGGCAAGGCCATTGACCACGAAGTTGAGGGAAACCATCCCACGATAGGGGCAAATTATCTCAAGCGCTTCAACGAATCACCCGTTGTGCTAAATGCCGTGGCGGGACATCACGGCGACATCACGGCGGATAATCCTTATACACCGCTGGTTGCCGCCGCCGATGCAATTAGTGCTTCCCGACCGGGTGCCAGAAGAGAAACGCTTGAAAGATATATTAAACGACTGGAAAAACTCGAGGAGATCGCCAGCAGCTTTAAGGGAGTTGAAAACGCATACGCAATCCAGGCCGGCAGGGAAATCCGCGTTATTGTCAGCGCCGATCAGGTGGACGACGAGGCTGCTATGAAAATTGCGCGCGACATCGCCAACAAAGTTGAAGGCAAGAATGGCAACGATGACGAAGATTCCTGGAATCAGTAGCCGAAAAATGTGTCATTTTTTCCGACCGTTGAGTGGCATTGAAAAGCAGCTTCGACCTATCACGAGCTCAAGCAACGGCTAGGAATCGCGTCGCCGACA
>CAYTND010000281.1:0-3919 GCA_964438965.1 uncultured Pirellulales bacterium | reverse complement strand
CCCCGAGTAGGACTCGAACCTACAACCTAGCGGTTAACAGCCGCTCGCTCTACCAGTTGAGCTATCGGGGAATCCCGATGGATCAGAACAAGTCACATTCAGTGCATCCCAAAAAGCAGTTTTCGTCCAAACCATTTTAGGACATTATCCAAATTTTAACAACTTTGTCAAGAATCACTTTTTTCAACCTGAGATCACTAAAAATTGCCCTAATAACTGGATAAAAAGCTAATTCTATTGTATACTTCCGCCTTTGCTAAACTCAAGTAGGTCGGTTTATAGTTCGATATAAGGATGATTTTGATATGTTTCTGGATTATTATAGATGAACCATGTAAGATTTTGGGCTGTTTTGCGTCCTATAACAGCAGCAGCTAAACAGCGAAATGAACGGAACAGAAGGCCTATTTAGCGCATCTTGATGTGTTAGTGCGAAATATCGGTCGTTCATTAAATTCTGGTTGTCGTTGATAATATGGCTAAAGATATACTCGACGTCGGCGGTTTTACCATAATAAAGCGCATCGGAACCGGTGCGCGCAGCACAATCTATCTGGCAACCAACGAAGTGGACGGTACAAAAGTTGCTCTAAAACGAGTCATATTCGAAAGGCCGGAAGATTCAAGAATCTTCGAGCAGGTCGGGACCGAATATAAAGTGGCCCAGAGAATAGACCACCTCTACGTTCGAAAGTGCTACGAACTAAGGAAAATGCGCAGTATGTTCAGAATTAAAGAGATGCTCCTTTCTATGGAATACTTTGACGGCAAGAACCTCGAAGATTGTTCCACCTTGAGTTTAGGCGACGTGCTGCTCGTATTCAGGATGATCGCAAGCGGCCTTAACGCTATGCATCAGCAGGGCTTTGTCCACTGCGACATAAAGCCCAACAATATTCTTATAAACAAGTCCGGCTCCATCAAAATCATAGACTTCGGTCAGAGCTGTAGAATCGGGACCGTAAAGCCGAGGATTCAAGGCACACCGGACTATATTGCGCCTGAGCAGGTTAAGCGCAAACCACTCGGCCCAAAGACCGACATCTTTAACCTTGGCGCAACAATGTACTGGGCGCTCACCGGAAAGCACGCCCCAACCATGATACCCAAAAAGAACAAATTCGGCTTACCAATCCCCGAGCTGCGACGAGCACCCCACGAACTAAAAAAACAATTACCTACGGGAATCTCAAAACTCGTAATGGATTGTATCGAGGACGACCCCACACACCGTCCACGTAATATGATGACGGTTATGTCGAGACTGGACCTGATGGTACACAGCATATTCGGGGGCAAGATAAAAACGAACAAAAATGCCTCAAACAATAATTGATTTGCTGAACAAGGGCATTGAAGCCGGCAATGCAGATAAGTTTCGACGGGGTAATGTGATTCATTTGCCCGCTGAAGGCAGCTTGATTATAACCGGTGATATTCACGGACATCGGCGAAACTTTGAAAGAATAGCTGCTTTTGCCGATTTGGCCAACAATCCTGATAGACATATAGTTCTCCAGGAGATTATACACGGAGGCCCTGAAGATTCGCAGGGCGGTTGCTTGTCGTACAAATTGTTATTCGATGCTGTCCGCTATAAATTAACTTTTCCAGACCGTGTCCATATTATTATGGGAAATCACGATACCGCTTTCATAAACAGCAGCGAAGTGATGAAAGACGGCAAAGAAATGAACCGCGCAATGCGTCTGGCCCTGGACCGAGAATTTCAGCAGGACGGCGCCAATGTCGAACTGGCGATAAGACAATTTCTGTTCTCACAACCCTTAGCTCTCAGATGCGACAACAGAATATGGGTCTCGCATTCGCTCCCGGGCGACCGTTCCGTCGATAAATTCGACCCGAAAATTCTGGACAGAAAACTAAAAATTAACGATGTGGTCAGACCAGGCTCAGCTTACCTTTTAACCTGGGGAAGAAAACACAGCCAGGCCCTGCTTGATAAAATGGCCAAGCTGTTTGACGTTGACATCTTTATCCTCGGCCACCAACCACAAGAGCAAGGATGGAGTCAATCCGGCGACAATCTGATAATTATCGCCTCTAACCACAATCACGGCTGTTTACTTTCGACCGACCTGGTAAAATCTTATACTATTGAGCAGCTAATCGACTCCATAGTACCGTTAGCTTCTATATCCTGAAAACTTAAAACTAAACGCGAAAAACGCAAAACCAAAATGCAAAAAATACAGGCCCGATTAAAGGGATGAGTGCTCCGGCAAAATGACCCGGCTCGAAATAAAGTGTAAAGTGCCTAAAGTGTAAAGTGCCTAAAGTTAAAAAGAATGAAAATGAATAATGAATATCTCCGCAGGACACCTGACGGTGGAATAAGGAATTTCGAATTTCGAAGTTTGCTATTGGTCATTCGATATTGGACATTCTTTTTTTATAACTTTAGCTCACTTTAGGCACTTTAGTTCACTTTAAGATTGTGATCTTACGTTTTACGTTTTGAATCTCTTATGATGGATTGGTACTACTATATAGCACTGGCGGCAATTATCTCACAATTACTCTTTTTGCTCCAGACGTATAATAATTATCGCTATGCACTGGCAAAATACAAAAAAAAACGCTCGTGGTATCGACCGCGAACGGTATTGATTGTCCCGTGTAAAGGTTTGGAGTCAGCTTTTCAGGAAAATATTACCTCGTTTTTTAATCAGGATTATGAAAATTACCTATTGTGGTTTGTCGTTGCCGATGAGTCGGACCCAGCATACAGCGAGCTGTGCAAACTAAAAAAGCAGCTCAGCCAAGCCTCAAAAGCCCAGGATGTGCAGATATTTGTTGCAGGTAAGGGCCAAGCCTGTAGTCAAAAAATTCATAATCTCCTGTACTGCTACGAAAGAATCAACGACGATATCGACATCCTCGCCTTTGCCGATTCTGATGCCTGTGTCCGCAGCGACTGGCTAAGTCATTTAGTTTATCCTCTTCACCAGCCCAAGAACGGCGTCGCAACCGGTTACCGCTGGTTTATACCGAAAAAGAACAACCTGGCCAGTCTGGCCCTATCGGCATTGAACGCCAAGGTCGCTCAATTGCTCGGCAATACTCGTTTCAATCAAGCCTGGGGCGGGTCTATGGCTGTCCGAGTCGATGTCTTTCGCCGCCTCGGCCTCGATAAAATCTGGCCTAAAGCCTTAAGCGATGATTTATCACTCAGCAGGGCCGTTAAAAAAGCCGGTATGAAAGTAGCTTTCGTTCCCGCCTGTCTGGTGGCTTCGCACGAATCCACCACCTGGCGAAAGCTCTTTGAGTTCAGCCGCAGACAATTTCTAATAACTCGTATATACGCACCGAAAACCTGGTGGTTTGGATTGTGTAGTTGTGTATATTCAGTTTTGGGTATATGGGGAGCAGCCGCCCTGGCAATCTACGCTGCAATGATTCAACACAAGAACCTGAACCTCTTTGCCTCAGTACCTGTTGTGTTTTTTGTAAATCAGTTGGGCCGGGCGATACTCCGACAGACAACGGCAGAAAAATTGCTCCAGAATGAGTGTCGAGCAATGAGGGCCGCCTGTCTCGCCGACATCCTCGCCTGTTGGCTATGGTCGCTGCTGCTGTTATTTTTTATTATCTCGTCAGCCTTTGGCAGAACTATTGTATGGCGCCGAATACGGTATAAACTCTTAGGACCAACCGAAATAATTGTACAAGGACCCCAAACGCAATAAAACTCGCTCGATAGGAATCCCCATTTCACGAAAAAACAGAGCCGGGAGCGTAAGCGACCGGTCAATTTGCGTACATATCCGCCAAACTCCTACAAATGATACGGGTGGCGTTGTGGCCGATACATCATTCGCCGTGCCTGTTCGTCACCGACTATCTCCTGCCTGGCCTGGTCCCACTCGAGCTTGCGACCAAGGATATAGGAAAGGTT
>CAYTND010000280.1:0-3968 GCA_964438965.1 uncultured Pirellulales bacterium | reverse complement strand
GCAACGGATTCGCGTTAATTCGGGGCCTATACCGAATCAATCGGTATAGGCCCCTCTTTTTTTGGTAATTGGTGAATGGTAATTGATTATTGGATGGATCCCCGCTAACGGCTTGCGGGGACAAGGATTGCCGCGTCGGTCGCTATGCGGCCTTCTCGCAATGACTCCTGGAGAATATCGAATATCCAACAAGGAATGGCGAATAACGAAGTACAGAGGATGGAGGCGTGGAAAAACAAAGCATTCCTCGCGTTTGCACCCCCGACCAGATGACCCCGCGCCAAATTGCGGCAGGAGCCTATCCTTCGATTACACTCAGGACAAGTTTTGTGCGGGGCAAGCATATATTGCGTATTGCGTGATTTGTATTGTATATAAGGCAAAATCCCAAGCAGAGGAATGGTGGGGCAAGCCCCACCCTACAATTTCCAATAATCGATCATTATTTTGGTGGTTTTGTGGGTGGGTCGGGTAAAGGGATTGGTGCGGTGCGTTTGCTGCTGCCGGTTGAGCCGTAGTCGAATTTCAGGGCAGTAGGTAATTGGCCGGGCGTTGTTGCGGTGCCAAGTAATCTGTCGTGCTCGGCTAAAATGGCCTGTACGTTTTTTCGCTCGACAGCCCTTCTTATAGTTAATTGCGGCTTGCCCAGAAGTCGGCCGATACACTTGTCTTCTGTATCGACCAATACCGAAGCTAAATGGCTTTTCTGGGTATCGTTCAAAAGACCGGCGCTACTGCCCTTAACGTATCTTTGTATCGCATAAGAATACAACTGTGCGAAGCGCCGAGCAATCTCGGGCTTTGTACTGGTAGTTGCCGTCGGCGTTCCGCCGAGAGACTGCGCGGGTGAGGGTATTTTGCTGCTGAGAAATTTCAAGATGGCACTATCATAAAGTTCATACTTCACTGTCCAGCCGGCGTATCTTTTAATTCGCAAATCAGCTATTTGGATTAGTAACTGTTCAGCTTCCGGGATGTTCACTCCAGCCGCAAATTGAGCTATCAAAACTACTATCTCAGGGGTGCTGGTCTCGATAAGGTCTTTAAGCTGTTCAGCGATAGCCGATGCCTTGTTCGCATTAGAAGTTGTTGTGGAATTTAACTGTGTTATAATGCTGGAGTTTGTAAGACAATGGACAGCCCAGTACCGAATAACCATATTCTCATCTTTTAGCCTCGCAATAGCCAGGTCTGCCAAACCCAGGTCCCGCAGACCATCCATCAGAATCAAAAGATTAATCGTTACTCCGGTTATGCGCTCCGGTCGCCTCAATTTTTGAGCCTCTATAAAGCCTTGGGCGATATATTTACGGGCCGACTCAGAAAACTGTTGGGCATACTGGGCCTGGGTGCTCTGCCTGCTGAGAATGACCGTACGACGCTTCGCTATTTCGGTAAAATCCCTCGTTCTGACCAATTCCTGTATCGCTTGAGCAAGAAAATCGTCGATAATTTTTAAATCGTCATTATCGAGCACCACCTTTTTGCGTACATTGTCAACCTCCCTGGTATTGACAGCAACAGAGCCTGGATTCATCACCAAAACCAAAAATCCCACCAGAACAGCGAAAATGAGCCATTTTATCTTCATTTTGCGAACACCCTAAAAAATGCCGGTTTTGGATTAGACAATCTCCAGCTTATATCTACATCCAACATCACCCAGTTTAACTTTTAAATCAGGCTTTGTCAAGTGAATTTGCCCCCGGAGTAAAAGCTGAAAAGTTTGGGCTTTGGCCGTTTGCCTTTTTCCTTATTAGCTTTTTCTGTAAAAGCTGGTAAAATTGGCGTAATATCGTAAAAATCTATACGTTAAAGACGACTGAAGCCGGCAGTTAAAGAGTTCTCTCGTAGAATAATATGGGCGAGTCATCCTCACAACTTGTTCGCATCGACCCATATCGGCTGCGTATGAAACGCAGCGGGCAGATGGTTACCGAGGCAACGATTTTTGCCTCGGAAGCCGTCAAGCTCGAACCTGATGCTGTCCGTCAACTTTGTGATGCAGCTTCACTTCCGCCGGCTAAAAAGGTTTTGGCCACGGCTGATATCCACGTTGGCTTCGGCATACCTATCGGGGCCGTATTGGGACTGGACGGTGCAATTATGCCTCCTGCCGTCGGGTATGATATAAATTGCGGAATGCGGCTGCTGCGCACACCCTTTTCAAAAGGCGATATTGATACGGACAAAATCGCCGTCGATATAGCCCGTGACATTCCGCTCGGCGAGGGCAGGGAAAATTTGCAGTTAAACAAAACCGGAATCGAAGCTGTTATCAATAAAGGTGTTGCCGCCGTACCGGCCCTTGCGCAAAGAAGCGGTCACCGGGTGTGGGAGGCCTTTGACTCTGACCAGTTCGCAGATGACCTCGAAAGAATCGAGGAGAACGGCCACCTTCCCTCTGACCCGGCGGCGGTGCCAAGAAACGCAATACAAAAAGGGAGCAATCAGCTTGGCACACTCGGAGGCGGAAACCACTTTATTGAAATCCAGTACGTGCAGGAAGTTTTTGAGCCGGATTTGGCGAAGACTTTCGGGCTTTTCAAAAACCAGCTCGTTGTAATGATACACTCCGGGTCGCGTCGGTTCGGCTATGAAGTCGCCGATGAATATATGAATATCGCCGCCCGGAGGCCGGAGAATGCCGGCCGCAGAAAAATGCTCTCATATCTGCGGACCGACAGCAGTGCCGGTAAAAACTATATCCTGGCGATGGCTGCCGCCGCCAACTTTGCATTTACCAATCGCCACATTATGGCTCTGCTCGTGAGGCGCTGTTTTAACAGGATGTTCGGCCCGACGCCGCTGACGCTCGTTTACGATGTCGCTCACAATATGGCAAAGCTCGAAACCCATAGCGGCGTCCGGCTTTGGGTCCACCGTAAAGGTGCCACGCGTGCCTTTGGTCCGAAGCAGATGGCTGCAAGTATTTTCGCCCGGACCGGCCAGCCTATAATAATCCCCGGCTCAATGGGCACTGCAAGTTTTCTGCTTGTCGGAACGGGTGATTCCGAGGAGTCTTTGAACTCGGTCAACCACGGTGCAGGCAGAGTGATGAGTCGCACCGCCGCTCGTGGAAAGGCCCGTAAAGGCAGAATTATTACGCCGGCTTTGATTAGCGATGAGCAGTTCAAACGCAGTATGGAGGGCATAAAACTCATTACCGGCAATAAAAGCAAAATAAAAGAGGAAGCGCCGGACGCCTACAAAGATATCAATGAGGTCGTCCGAATTGTCGTCGAATGCGGCTGGGCCAAAGCCGTCGCCCGAATGGTTCCATTAGCCGTCTTAAAGGGCTAAGAGCGGCAATTACCCCTCCCTAACGGTCGGGTCTCTGTTTGATGAAGCGCATATATTTTTGTTGATTCGTATCAATCAGTTCTACTTGATATCTTTACAATTTCCCCGGCTTCTTTGTTTTTCTTTCCAGGTATTGACGACATCGCGGATATGCAGGGGCACTCTAACTCATTCTGTATTATAGGACTTTTCGGCAGTGAGGTCAAGACCATTGTGCTAAACAAAATGTATTATAGGCGAACTCTAAGGCCAATTTCTATGATTTATTATTCTGGTGGGTTTGTGTCCCTCAATTCATTTCTTATATTTTAATCAGGGGCAGGCATGATTCGGACCGAACTAATAATCGGGTTGATTATTTTAGTGATAGGAACCATTGTGATAGTGCTAATAGCGGTCAGATGACAATGCAGGTAATTGTTAGAAAGCGAGCCGCGCTGTGCGACTTGCTAAATCAAAACCAATTTTTCTTTTTAAGGAGGCTTATCATGGCCAACAAAAGAAGAATGATTATCGCTGTGATGTTTTTATTTGCAAGTTTACTACTCACCGGATGTGGAAATCCTGTCGCGGAGTTTCACCAAGCGGTGAGGTCTGGAAATCTCGAAAATGCCGGAGCCTTGTTGGCAGAGGAGCCGACACTGGTGGATGCCGAAAAAGATGGC
>CAYTND010000279.1:0-3971 GCA_964438965.1 uncultured Pirellulales bacterium | reverse complement strand
GTCAAGGGAAATCTTTCGAGCTATTCATACTTTTTTCAACGCCATCAAACAAAATCTGAAACTGGAGCAAAACAATACGAAAAAATGCCAAAAAGCGCTAAAAAATGCTCATTTTTGAAATCACCGCCTTTTGCACTTATGCTCTTGTAACTTAAGCACTTATGTGAATTTTCACAAAAAATCTGAATAACTAAATGTCCGAATGCTGGTGTTGATGTGTCCTTCCACGTGTGCGAACACCTGACAAATCTTTGCCCTCTAATCTTCCCTGTGTCCGATATAAACCGCCGATATTAACACATACGAGAACAATATATTTGCCCATACTGACATCCGCTAAGTCTGTTTTCTGGTCGAGCGGGCAAAGTTTTGTCCATCGATAGATGTAAAATGCTTGTGATTAGGATTTTCATTTACTTCACAATCGCTTATAATAGTATTGTTTTAGCGATTCTTTTTAATGTAGAAACTATGAATCACGATTTGAAAAAACTATCAGATGGTGAGCTTCTCACCCGATATACAGAGGGCGAGGAGGCTGCATTTCGTGAAATCGTAAGCCGTTACAAGAATGGCCTTTATGCGTTTTTACGGTTGTTTTTAAACCGCCGGGAACTTGTCGAAGACGTCTTTCAGGAAACTTTTTTACAATTATTTACCAGCAGGGAGAGCTTCGATACAAAGCGACCTTTACGTCCCTGGCTATTTACTATAGCCGCCAATAAAGCAAAGGATGCCCTTCGCAAATGGCAGCGAAAAAACGCCATTCCCATCGGCACTATGGGGGATTCGGAGGATTTGTCATTTGATGATATTCTGAATTCTATTACTTCTGATAGAACAATGCCTTACGAGAAAGTGCAAAAGAGTGAAACAGCCATGCATGTTAGGCGAATTATAGTGGATATGCCGGAAAACCTCCGAGAAATATTGGTTTTAGCTTATTTTCACGGATTTTCTTACAAACAAATGGCCGAGATTTTGAGTATACCTATCGGAACTGTGAAAAGCAGGCTGCATACGGCGGTTGGTCGTTTTGCAAAAGAGTGGAAAGCCTCAATTGGGAGCAAGGAAACTTAATGAGCCCGCTGAACAACGAGCAGAAACAGTTATTATTTGATTATTGTATAGGCTTGACATCGCAGAACGAAACTGCCGAAGCAGAGGCGTTAATCTCATCCAACAAAGAAGCTGCCAAAATTCACTCTAAGCTCAAAGCTGCTCTAACACCACTCGATAGCTTAGAGCCTGAAACCTGTCCGGATGAACTCGTCGAGCACACAATTTGGCGAGTTAATAAGCTTGCAGATTCAAGTCAGCGTCAACTCCGGCAGTTGCTTGCCAGCGAGCAAAGCCGAAAGGTTGTCACTAAGAGTCAGTTATGGTGGAACTTGGGCAGAATAGCAGCGGCGGCTGCGGTGTTTATGCTTATCGTAGGAGTGCTGGTTCCTGTGCTGGGCGCCGTTCGCCAAAAGTATCGGCAGCAGCGATGCCAAATGCAAATAGGTGGCGTCTTTCAGGGCTTAAGCAATTATATGTCCGACTACGATGGTCAAACGCCTGCTGTTGCAACTATAGCAGGAGCACCATGGTGGAAGGTGGGTGACCAGGGCAGAGAGAATCAATCCAATACCCGCCATATATACCTTTTGGTGAAAGGGGGTTACGTTGACCTAAATAACTTTGTCTGTCCCTGTTGTAAAAAAGGTAAGCCCTTCCAAATAACGCCTTCCCAAATAAGAACCTATAAAGATTTCCCCGACAGAAAATATGTAACCTACAGCTTCCAAATAAGCTGCCGTAGAACCGGAAGCGGCAAGCTGCTGTGCCGAAAGGTTTTAATGGCAGACAGGAATCCACTTTTTGAAGAGCTGCCGAAGGAATTTTCCAGGCAGTTTCGGCTGCAATTAAACAGAAAGCTATTGACTCTTAACAGCATCAACCACAACCGCCGGGGGCAAAACGTTTTGTTTGGCGATGGGCGTGTCGAGTTTCTGAAAACCCGTCATATCGGCATCGCAAAGGATGATATATTCACACTACGGGACACTGACATATATCAAGGCTACGAGGTTCCCTCCTGCGAGACCGACTTTTTCCTTGCCCCGTAATTTATTTCGCATTTCACATATAGTCTATCGTATTCTTTGTCCATTTACTCAGCTAATAAAGGTGTCATTCTCTGACGTAACCGGCGCAATTGTTCTTCCTGGTGCTCACTGAAAGACCCGAGCCTTTGGGCATAAACATCCATCCAGGTAACCAGGCGATTAAAGTCATCCTCGCTCAACTGCAAATTCTCATGGCCTTTCCCATTGGCAAGTACCGCAAGCAACCTACTCTGGCTTGCTGTGCACTTTCCAACTATAGACCTGTCTTTTTCAAAGGCCAGCTTTTCCAAGTCTTTGTCAGCAAACGATAAGAGATTTTCGTAGGATATGGCCGGTCTAAGGTCAAGACGGGCGGCTTTCTCATTGACGCTGCCGGGGCTATGGCAGGAGACGCAGGATTTGTCAAGTACAGGCTGTACGAGGTTATCAAAGCGTAACGGCCAGGAACCGGTCGGGCCCGGAGTGATTTTCGACGGTTCGCGCTGCACAGCCAGTGGCGTGGCTGCTACTGCCGGGACCATGTCCCGAGATTCGTGGCACCCAATGCAGGAAAGTGTCTGTCCCGGCTGAACATAAGTTAGACTCCGCATGGTCTGTACGGCCAGACCATTTTCATCGAGTGCCTGGAAAAAAACAGGTACCCCGGAAGGCACGCGGAAATAGGCCGAACCATCCCGCTCGACAGGAACCGTTCCAAGCACAAATTTGCCCGGGTCTTCCCGCGAAACGCCTAAGCTTGGTGAATTCATGTGGGGCTGAGTTTTGGGCGGCACGCCAACTATACGCAACTGTTTCACCGAACCCGGCTCGATTGAGTGGTTTGAAGGAGCTTGTTGCCGAAGCCCCCGATAAACGTCCAGTACTATAAAACGTCCTTCCTGCAAGCCGTCCCAATCAACGGTATCAGGGTGAATTGACGGCTTTTCTCGCCTACGTACAGGAATAGGGTACATACTCGATATTTCCGGGTCTCTATAAAGCAGCTCCAGGTTGCCAAATGAATCGTAAAGATACAAACCCAGGGCGTTGACCGGATTGCGGGTGTCGGTAACCTGACTGCTGCCATGATGTGGCGGCAGCCGCCGATCACTCCAGGCCACAAGATAGTATTGCTCCGAAAGTGGATACGGATTAGCATAGTACATTTCAGAGGAGCCCTCGGCTTCGGGAAAACACACCTCGGGGGTAAGACGCGTTATAGGTTTGGTCCCTTCCGTCCCAAGAGAGCGATCCAATAATACAAGTGACCCGCCGGTAATCGAGTGATGAGAGGCGGCTGTGAAGACTAATTTATGCGAATTTGGGATTGACCGTGCCTCGAAGATGCACTGAGGTTTCTCAGTGAAGTTGCCATAGACAAGCTGGGGATTTGAGCCATCCTGGTTAGTTGACCACAAACTCATAAAGTGGCCATTGAAACGGTCGATATAATCCCACCTGGCATAAATAATTTTCCCATCGTGGGCTACTGATGGTGTCCACTCAAAGTTTTCAAACGCCGAGATAGGCCGCAGGTTTTTGCCGTTTGAATCCATCGCGTGCAAAGTAAAAACGGCACAGGGACGCTTATTGTCACCACCACAACGTACATAGCTGTCGGGTAGTGTAGCCTGGTTGGTTGAAGCAGTGGCGGCTTTGCATATCTGAACAAACTGCCCTTTTCGAGTAGAAAGAAAAACAATGTCGTAATTTGAATGAGCGGCACGCCGAGGTTCACTCGGCAGGTATCTCGCATCGAAATCGTCATATCGGCCATGCGTTAACTGCCTGAGGTTTGTCCCATCGATACCCATCTCAAAAATATGGTAAAAGGCATCCTCGGGAAGCTTATCCTTGTCCACCTTCTCCATCCCTGCCACA
>CAYTND010000278.1:0-3991 GCA_964438965.1 uncultured Pirellulales bacterium | reverse complement strand
GGCACTGCTTGTAAGCTGGTTTGCAGCGCTGGTGCATCCATGAATGACCTGCGATGCCGCCCCCAGGCTTACAATCCTTAGGAAATCACGTCGATTTAAGTTTTCGTTCATTTCAAAACCTCTTCATTTATATTCAAATAAATCTTCTCCCCCTGAGATGAAAATGTATCATAAATCGGCTTGCAACGCCATTATTTTTCAATCATCGTATGACGGCAGGTTTTTCGCAGTTACTTTTGGATTCGCAGTCTGATTCTATCAGCCGAACGGGTGTGCCTGGCAGCGGAACCATTCTCGATAGCGGCTGCTATCTGCATAAACCTCGGGATTGTGCAATCGAAGAACTGCTTATAACTCTCACAGAAATAATTTTCCACGCTGTCCTCGGCATTCAAACGGGCTCTGTCTTTCATACATCCGCCGCGACAGACATCAAGGTATCTACAGACAAGACACTTGTTACAAAGATTTTCCTTGTCACGGGCAAACGTCCGCTTTTTACTGCTAACTGCGAGTTTTTCCAACGGAGTTTCAAAAATATTGCCTAATCGCCACTTCGGCTCGACAAAAAACTCACAGCAAAAGGCATCGCCGCTGTGCTCGATAACAACAAAACCCGCGCACTGCTTACTGTATGCACAAATTGTGTGTCTGCCTAAAACAAAATAGGTTACTAACGAGTCAAACTCACGAATATTCAATTTCTCCGGCCCATACTCGTACCAGAGGTCAAACAGCCTGCACAGGAAATCGCCATACTGCTTCGGCGTAATCGAAAAATCAGCGATGCTGCCTGTCGCAGGCCCTGTCTCAACACAGGGGATAAACTGCAAATAAGTCAGCTCATTTTCGATTAAGAAATCAAACAGCACCTCCGGATGCTCTACGTTTTTATTATTCAGCAAAACAAGGGCACTAAATTCAACCTTATGTTCTTGGCAGTTTTCGATGCCTTTCATCACCCTGTCAAAAGTACCTGAGCCGGAATGGTCAATGCGATACCAGTCGTGAAATTCTTTCGGCCCATCAATGCTTATGCCGAGAAGAAACTTATTGTCGTGTAAAAACCGGCACCAGTTATCATCAAGTAAAACGCCGTTGGTTTGCAGGGTATTGCTTACCTCCTGGCCGTTGCTGCCGTACTTTTTTTGTAATTCCACCGCCCTTCTAAAAAAATCCACTCCCATCAACGTTGGCTCACCGCCCTGCCAGGCAAAACCGACCACTGGAAAGCCCAATTGCATATAATCTTTGACGAATTTCTCGAGCACCTCATCGCTCATTCGCTGCTTACCCCGGCCAAACTCTGAGGCTCTGTCTTTGTAAAAACAATACTTGCAATCAATATTGCAATCCGACCCGGACGGCTTGATTAAAAGAGTAAATGGCTGCATTACTGTTATCGGGTTAGAAGAGTTTCAAACATTATTTTTCAATCACTTTGTGTTTTTGTAACCACTTTTTCGCCCACTGCTCAGCCTGTTGTGGTGTTTGTAATTTTCCCTCCAATTGGGCGATGTACAGCTCTTCTTTCAACTGCCCCAGGCCTGGTCCCGGCACGGCACCTAATCGGATTAAGTCGTGGCCGTTGAGCAGCGGTTTGGGCCGTAGCTCAACGTTACCTAATGCCTTTATCCTTTTGCGCAGCTTACTTAAGGCGACCACTCCCTCACGGTCGGGGCTCTGTTTGGCCTTCTCAATCGCTCTCTGGAACTCATACAGGTCCTGGAAATACGGCTCGGCAAGAATCTTCTTCAAACCGGCTAAAGACATCCGCTCATCGAGCAGTTTGCCCCTGTTGGCCAATAAGAATTTTATATGTTTGTTTTGACTTCTGCTGAGTTTCAGAACCCGGCACTTCTCAATTGCAAATTCCGTCTGGCAGCCGGCTAAAAAACAGGCCAATGCCAATGCAAAATCAACTTTCTTTCGCAATTGACCTAATACCTCAACTGCCGTTTTTCTTTGTTTGCAAGACAACCCGGGAAAGACCGCTTCAGCCAATCCGCTGTCAAACAGCATCGACGCCCCCACAGAGCGGTTCGGATTAGCGAGTATGCCCTCCAATTCGATTGATATGCGTTCGCCGCTTATTTTAGCAATATTTTTTGCGTTGCTGCAAATCGCCGACCACGTCAACGGCTCAATCGCAAAGCCTAATTGAGTCGAAAACCGCACCGCCCGCAGCATTCGCAGATAATCTTCGCCGAAGCGCTCGGCGGGCCTGCCGATAGTTCGCACTATCTTTGCTCTAAGGTCAGCCTGGCCATCGACATAATCTATCACCTCTTTTTGCAGAGGGTCGTAAAACATCCCGTTTATGGTAAAGTCTCTTCGGCCAGCATCTTCAGCAGCATTGGCAAACTTAACTGCGCCGGGGTGTCTGCCGTCAGCGTAGTCGGTCTCGGTTCTGAACGTGGCAACTTCTACCTGTCGGTCTTCGACCAAAACAATGATTACACCGAATTTTGCCCCGACCTTCAACGTGCGTCTGAACAGTCCTATTACGTCTTTGGGCTGTGCATCGGTAGCAACATCATAGTCTTTGGCGCGTTGACCCAACAACATATCGCGCACACATCCACCGGCCAACAGCGCCTCAAAACCGTTTTGCTTCAATCGCTTAATTATTTTTATAGCTGCCTGTTTATTTGTCATTTGTCTTGTATTGCGTATCTCGTATTGCGTATATCGCTAACCGACGGTGAAACCGCCGGCTAAATAATAACGACTATTCACTCTTCCTCAGTATAGTTACGGTCATAGTTCCCCATCGGCGTCGCTCTATCATTCGAAATTGTCCGTACCGGTCCAACAAAGATACCTTTTGGGCTGTCCTGACAATGACAATTCCGTCACCAGCCACCTGAGCACCCAACAAATCCAGTAAACCGCTCAAAGCTGAACCATCCTGAACATCCATTGTAGCAGCATAGGGCGGGTCAACAAAGACAAGGCCATACTTTTGCCGGTCCGGATTAAGCGACACCCCAATTTTGAAGGCGTTTGTCCTTATAACTTTCGATTCTTTAACAAAGTCGGCTTTTTCTATATTTTCCTTTAGAACAGAAATAATCTTCGGATCATGTTCAACAAAAGTAACAAATTCCGCTCCCCTGCTCAAGGCTTCAAGACCCAGAGAGCCGACGCCGCAGAATAAATCGGCTACTACTGCGCCGCTCGGCAAATCGTATTTGTATAGGACGCTGAAAAGCGATTCCTTAACTCTGTCGGTAATCGGCCGAGACACTTGTGTCTTAGGGCTAAGTAATTTCATCCCTCGTTTTGAGCCTGCTATGATTCGCATTTTACCCCACAGTCCGAGGTCACCCACATCACCGGTTCGGCGATACCCTAACTATTTTCGCTTCCCTGAGACAGCCATCAATCCAGGACTTTGGCAGCTATTACTGTTTCGTCCAGTAGTCAACTACAATAACTTTGTCTAAGTGTGGGCCTAACATTTTGCCGAATTCCTTGTGGGCCGGATGTGGCAGATACTTCGCTCTATCAGCTTCACTGCAGAACGTCACCAAAAAACAGTGAGTAAAGCCCTGCTGAAGATTCTCCACACTTACATCGGTGCCCCACTCGAAATCACATATCGCATCGACTTTGCCCGGCAGCGCACGGAAAGCGTTCTCGATTTCTCTTACCTGCTGGCTGGAAGTGTCGTCCTTAAACTTGAACAGCACAACATGGCGCAGGACCCGGGCCGGTTTGCCCTCGGTGATATATTCGGTCGTTTGGACGCTTACACAGCCGGCCAAAACAACCGCCCCGGCCGCAAGATAAAAAAGATTTCTGATCATATTAAGTGACCTCCAATAATTTCTCTATTAACTCATTTCCACTACTGTCCGGACAGCAGGATTTTATCAGCAGGCTTATTTGGTGTCCATCTCAAAATTTTTGAGAACAATGCGGCTCTGCACTTTAAGGACTTGTAAATAAATTATCTTCCATTTTTGGCTGGCTGCGGCTTCGGCTG
>CAYTND010000277.1:0-3997 GCA_964438965.1 uncultured Pirellulales bacterium | reverse complement strand
GATGGTGCGTTGCTTGACATTATCGTGATTTCCAAGATTGACTAAACGACGTTGCGGGACTGACGGCGACAAACGACAGGGCAACGGATTCGCGTTACTTCGGGGCCTATACCAATTCGGTATAGGCCCCTTTTTGGTTGATAATTGGTAATTGGTGAATGTCCCCGTTCCCCGACCGGGGTCGAGGGCAAGTTTTGCGGGGATGACAATTAAATTAGGGGGGGGTTAATAGTAATACTTGAATTCTATGTCCACGTCCCACATATCGGGCAGGCCTTGTTTTTTGGTAAGTTTGACCCGGTTGCACTGTAAGTTTGCCCAGCGGAGCTGAATCATCGAGAGGAACTTGGCAAATTTGACTATGTCAATCTGCTTTAGATTTACGGTGGCACTTTGGCTTTTCTGGCCGCGGGAGGTTATGAGCATTCCTGAACTGAGCTTGTATTTGCTCGGCGGTATTCCACTCTCACCGGCAATGCTTACCACGGCATTATCATAAGTAAACTCGGTACTGACGTTATTAGAATCGGCAAACTGGCGCCGGCCGGGGTCAAGAGTTAAAATCTCTATCATTATTGCTTCGGCTTTCCTATCCCGGACCAACTGGTCCTCAATACTTTTTTGCGCAGCCGGTAAGTACATCGCCCAGACTAATAACGGCCATAGGCCGACTATAACAGGAACGAGTATGTAATACAAAATAGGATTCTTATACATCTCTTTCATAATCTTTCTTCGGTACAACCGTTATACTGAAACCGTCGCGTCCGCCTTTTGAATCGTAACTTGGTCGCAAAATCTCCAGCCCGTTGTTCCTGATCGCATTGAAAAATTTTTGCGTGTTTTGCCGGCTGGAGGTATCGCCCGTTATAATAATGTCCCTTGCCGTGAAGGTAACCGACTTAATATTTAGGTTCGTCTGTTTCGCACATTTGTTAAATGCCGCCAGCACCAACGTCAATTTCGACGATATAGATTTTTCACCTTTAATAGTTATCAGGCCTTTCTTTGCATCTTTGATTCGCCTTAATTCGCTTCCGAGCTTTCTGAGGGCACCGGCTTTGTCCGGCGGTTTCTGGACTAACATAACAGCCGAGTAGTCTTTTGCAAATTTCCTGCTTAATGCCCTTCGAACCTTGTTCTCTTTGAATAGTTGTATTTGATAGTGCAGGCCAATCGTTATGAGTAGAGCAGTAACACATATTGCTGCTATCTTCAGAGTCTTTTGCAGCTTAATTTTTTTGCCCTGAAAGGGATTGAAATCATCACGGAAATTTACGTGATGTCCCTTTTCCAAATGAGCCAGGGCCGCACCGTATGCGATCGCAAAATCAACCGCGTCGGCACAATCGGCTGTAGTTCTCGATTCAGCCTCGGCGGCAAGCCAATCAACCCCATCGGCCTCGATGCTCAGCTTTTCGCTAAGCTGCCGATGGTCCACTGTGCCGGCAGAGTCAAAGACTTTAAGGCAATTTATCGGCTCGCCACCTCCAACCAGAGCAGCGGTTACAAGCACTTCTCTTCTGAGCAGGGCCCCTCTGTCCTGTGTCGGGCCGACAAGAAACGTTCGAGTTGTGGAGGCCTTCTGCGAGCCGGCACCGGTGGGCGCGGGCGGTGCAATCAAATAACCGTTGCGGCGAGAAAGTATGCCAAATAAAGTCCCGGGCTGCCGGGACTCAGCCGAGGATGCCTTGGCGGCAATAGCTCTCGACAAACAATTAACATCCGGCTCTATGGTAACAGGGTCGAGATTATACTGCTGCAAAGAAAGAAGAACCTCTGATAATATTTTCCGCTGTGCAGTGAAAACGGCTGATTCCGAGCCGGCCTGGCCGGATGAAGTTATTTCGAAAGCTAACGCAACGTCGGTTATATCCGTCGCAAGGGCCTCTTCTGTGTCAGACCTCACGGTTGCAGCGATTTGTTTCAGGTCGTTAAACTCGCTGTGTACGCTATGCTGCATAAACATTGCACAATCCAGTGCCACCGAGACCTCGGAAAATCCCAAATTTCTCTCGGTGCAACCCTGGGCAATAAGACTTGCTAAGGCCTGCGGGCTTGCCTGCTCCTGCTCTTCAGCAGAGACGCTAAAACAGCCCAAAACCTTTCCGTGCCTGCCTATCAGCGCCAGAGAAACCACCGTCGCTGTGTCCCTGCTTATGTAAATTCCCAAGTAGTTCTGAGTTTCCACTACCAGTAAACTCCTAAAAGATAGTATTGCGTATATCGTATTGCGTGTTTCTCTTCACGCGATACGCAGCACGCATCACGCACGACGAATATTAGCCGTTGATTACGGCAATTCGTTTTACTCTTTCACCATCTTTCGTTATCGCTATAACGGTTGATGCCTTTGCCACTCCGCTTACCGCAGTTACTTTTATCGTAAAAAACCTGCTGACAGTTGTGATATATTTTTCACATTCGCCGATAGAATCGGAATACCTGAACAGGTCTGTTTTCAATTCCTGTATATCCGCGAAAGGCTCTATGCGTCTTCGCTGAATGATTTCTTCAGCGATTTGGACTTCGTCGCCGCCGAAAATAAAGGCTGCCTCCAATACGTGCCGAGGGGCCGTATTTATATTAACCTTCATCGAACCCCACATTCCCATATATTTCAAAGCTGATTCATTTCTGCCCCGGCTGACTATAGTTGGTCTTGCAAGGGCTTCAGTATCAATCAGCGAGCTGTGAAAAAGCTTTGCAAAATGTGTAGTCTGTTCGGAAATTTGTTCAGCCGCGGGTACAGTTTTTCTGGTTAACCGTGTCCTGGGAGCTTTGCTGGTGCGGCTTTTGCTGCTGACCGTTTTTGTTGTTACCGGCGTTCTTACAGTTCTCGTTCTCGGCTTAAAGTCAAGTGCGAACGGTTTTATTTTACCTATTTCCTGCAGCTCATTTTTTAGTGAATCAATCTGTTCGGCGTCGAGTCCCGTCATTTCGCAGAAAGTCTCGAACCCCGCCTGGACTTCGCGCTGTATGGCCTTGTCATTCAGCAGCGCCCAGCCGAGCGGGTATTTTGCATTTTCGTCTTCAATTTCAATTCGAATTTTGGCGGAACCGACCTCGAACTCGACCGGCCCGGTTATAAACGGCCAGGGTGGACCATAAGGCCCGGAAATCGTCAGAGAATCATAGCTATCAAAACCGGCAATCCCGATTTCATCGGAGCTGATGTCATTAACGTTACCAATATCGCCAAGTTTATCAACATTGCCGATATCAACCATACCCTTGAAGCTCTTGCTGCCGTCAAGCGTTGTTAGCTGAGATTCGAGGCTCCACTGCTCCAAAAGCTCCTGGTACTCCACCTCAGTAAGATAAAATAAGTCGGAAAAATCCGGCTCATTCGGTCGGCTAACCAGTTGCGGGTCAATATCCTCTAATGTAGCAAGGGCATACTTGACCGCTGAGTCACAACCATAGCGGGCGCTGCTGTAGTCTATGATATACTGGTTGCGGTGACGCTGGGCCGCAACACGAGTACTTAAAGTATAACCCAGCGTCGAGAGCACAACCAACAGTATCAGTGTTATCAGCAGCACAATGCCCGGGCGGTTTCTCCGCAGGATGCCTTGCGGCAGAGAATTATTCCTGTTGTTTAGACTCTTGTTCATCGTTTGATTTCTTTGGTTTTTTTCGGCATACTTAACGACCCTGCTTTGCCATCGGACAAGGGTTCTTCTGCTTCCTCTTTTTCTTCATCCAGGCCGTATTCTTTTTTCTCGACTGTGAATCTGATTTTTCTGGTTCTGTCGATAGCTATGGTTCGCGTGATTTTTTCTTCATCCGGCACGTCCAGCGTACCACTCACTGTCTTAAAAGGCTCAGCAGAAGAGATAGTAACCTCAATACCGGGAGGCAGTGAGCTGCTCGTCCATCTATCCAGAAAATTTTCACCACGGGGGACCCTTACCCTAAAAAAAGTAACGCCGCCGCAAATCGGTACAAAAAGCTCTCTTTCCAAATCGTCTTTCTTCTTGTCGAGCAGTTTGTC
>CAYTND010000276.1:0-4013 GCA_964438965.1 uncultured Pirellulales bacterium | reverse complement strand
CCATCGGCAACAACGGCTGCGGCAGTCTCATCACAACGGGGCTCAATACCGAGAATGTTAACCGTCTCTCGTGACTTGTGACTCGTGACTCGTTTTTCTTTTGTTTTCATCAAATGGATATTAGCCGAACAAAAAGCATCTGTCAATGTCAGGAGGAGATGGCACATTACGGATAGTGGATGGTTTAGCTGTGGTTGGAATGGAGTTTTTTGATAGCGGTTTTGGTGAGGAGTAGTATTTGTTTGCAGATGCTTTTGCAGACGTGGAGGAGTGAGAATCCGATTGGAACCAGTTTGGGTAGCTGGAAATCCGTACATATACTTTGGGGGAAGTCATCGCCGACGATTTCGATTTTGGCTGGGTCGGAGCAGCCGAATCCCATTTGCCTTGCTGTTTTTATAATCGGTATGTCATCCGGTTCGATACCGATTAGTTTGGCGCAGATAGTTTCGCAGGCGATTGGGTCGGTTCCGCTGAGAAGATAGCCCAAAGGTCTGGCTCTGCCCTTAATTGGGCCGGGGCCATCCATTGCTACAACGCCATCGATGATAGTAAGGGCAGGGTTCAGAAATTTGAATATCTCGATGAGTAGTTCGCAAAAATCCTCGGCGTTTTTGCCCTTTGTAAAGTGCCAGAGTGCCTTTCGCTTGCCGCTGACACAGCCGAACATATTTTTAACGGCAAACGTCGCTGTCAATTGCTGATGCGATTTGAACTTCGGTAGATTTATAATGACATCGGCATCGAGAGCAACTGAACTTATGCCGACCCTGATGTTTTTGGCTCCTATTCGAGACCATTTTGGTTTATCGAGCTGCTTTATCGGCACAGATAGTTTTTTAAGTGGTTCTTTTAGCTTTAGAGCCTTTACGCAGGTAAATACATTACTCCACGCTGGTGAATCGCCGACAAAGGGTTTTGCGCCGAAATCCTTCAGGAGGCGGGCGGTCTCGATAATTACCGCAGGGTCGGTCTGTGTGGCTTGACGGCGAGACCTTGGGGCGATGAAATTCGGCTTAAGCAGAACGGTATCGCCCGGCCTTACAAATTTTTCCAGTCCGCCGAGAAGCTCGAACTGTCTTTGTAATGCTTCGGTAATCCCGGGCGGGTTGTAATCACTGCATCGAGACAATATCACTGTCGGATTGGGCATAGGGCGGTCAATAATTTGTCCTGGTACAAACGAGTAAGAATATTCTGACGGCGGGCTTACGTTCGGGCGGTTTACGTTCGGTTTCGCTGAAGAACAGGCTGCCTTTGGGGTTGCTGAAGAACAGGCCGCCTAAAGCTGTTTGGTCGCTGATGTATTCTTTCGGTCCGAGCAAGACAAAATCACCCGGGCCCATTTTGAGTGCGAAGGCGGCGGCGCTGAAGGGAAACTCTCGCATTTTTATCTGAGCGTCCAATTGTGGGATTGCACCTCTTCTTATCGGTGGCGAAAATACGGGATAGGCGGTAACGTTGCATACTCCTCTTGAGCCGGGGATTGTTTGGGCTTTGAGCCGCAGGGCAAGGATACCGGGCCCAACGTTTGCACCTTCCTTTGAGCCGTAAGTTGAAGTGAAGAATATGGTTCGTGGCCCGTCTATTCCGGTGATGGCAATGGTTTCGGCCCGGCCGTCGGCCAACATCAGCGAAACTTTCGCCATTATTTTGCCGTTGGCGGCAAGCAGCAAATTATAGATTTTGTCCAACATTCGGATTTGGCCGAAGTGGACTGAAAACGAGTTGGCGCCGAAGGCATGAGGGCTGTTAAATCGCAGAGGCTTTGTATATAGAGTTTTTCGAGTATCGTCCAGTTTGTCGATGTTTTCGGCGGGTATTTCAAAGATGTGGAGGTCGAAATTTATCGTTTTTATCAGCCGCACCGGCGCCGGTTTGTCGCCGCGGCGGGGGGCCAGGTCGCCGATTTTGACATTCTCCCATATCGGCTCTTCTTCAGGGCCGGCACAGCCAGCCAGAAGACAGAAAACTGAAGTCAGAAGACAGAAAACTGAAGTCAGAAGTTCTGTCCTCTGACCTCTGTCCTCTGACCTCTGACCTCTGTCCTCTGAGGCGGCCGCGATTTGAAAAGCGCGATTCATAAAACTTGTCCTCGTGAAAACGGGGAATAGACTAACAATTGTGTAAGTAGCTGTCAATAAATTCGATGCCTCTATCTTGTAGAATATGGTATCTTCTTGACCGGCTTTGCTGTTTTGTTTTTAATAGTACGGTTGATTACGTAAACTCCATTAGAGAGTTCTCCTTAACGGGGTAAAGAAGATTTAAATTTGAAAGGTGCAAAGAAGATGAAAGTCAGCAAACGAGCTCAGGATGTGCCGCCATCGGCAACTATCGCTGTTACGGCACGGGCACAGGAATTAAAGGCCCAGGGTGTGGACGTAGTTGGTTTTGGAGCAGGGGCGCCGGATTTCGATACGCCGGATTATATCAAGGATGCCGCTATCGAGGCGCTGAAGGCAGGTAAGACGAAATACACAGCCGCAGCCGGTATAGTCGAGCTGCGGACCGCTATCGCCAAAAAGCTCAAAAAGGAAAATGGTCTCGAATACAGTCCCGACCAAATCATAGTCAATATCGGCGGCAAACACTCAGTCTATGAGGCGATGCAGGCGGTGCTTGACCCTGGTGACGAGGTTATCCTGGGAACACCATACTGGGTAACTTATCCTGAGACGATAAAGCTGGCCGGTGCTGTTGCTAAAATTATTCAAACTGATAAAGATAACAGCTACAAAATTACGCTGTCGCAGTTGGAGGAATCCATCACGGAAAAAACCGCAATGCTGTTGATTAACTCACCAAATAATCCGGGTGGGTTTACTTATACGCCTGAAGAGCTAAAAGGCATCGCAAAGGTCCTTGAAGGAACGAAAGTGGCGGTGCTTTCGGATGAAATCTACGAAAAGTTAGTCTATGGCGATACCAGGTTTGTGAGCTTTGCTTCACTGAGTGAAGATGCCTACAACAGAACTCTGACTCTTAACGGCTTTAGCAAGACTTTCTCTATGACGGGCTGGCGTCTCGGATACACGGCCGGGCCGTTAGAGGCTATAAAGGCAATGGGGCGTCTTCAATCTCACATGACCTCGAACCCTGTAACCTTCGGTCAGTACGCGGCGATAGCAGCTTTTGGTGAGCCTGCCGAGCAGGCCATAGAAAATATGAGGAAAGAATTCGAGCGTCGAGGCAAGTATATGGCCGAGCGGCTGAACAGTATCGAAGGCGTCCAATGCTCCGAATCCACCGGTGCTTTTTACTGTTTCCCTGATGTTTCAAGCCATTATGGCCGAAATATTAAAGGTGCGAAAATTAACGGCAGTATGGATTTTGCAAAAGCGCTTCTGGAACAGACCAATGTCGCGCTGGTTCCGGGGCTGCCGTTTGGCTGTGATAATAATGTTCGTTTGAGCTTTGCCTGTTCGCTCGAGCAGATTACCAAAGGATTAGACAGACTGGAAGAATGGCTAAGTCAATAGAAGTCAGAAGTCGGAAGTCAGAAGCCGGAAGTCAGAACCTTGCCTGCCGGCAGGCAGGGTCAGAGGTCCGAAGTCAGAAGTCAGAGGTCCTCCGTCGCCTGTTCTCTGTCGTCTGTTGGCTGGCAATTCTTATTTTTACATTCCATGCCTGCACACATATGGTTGCAGCCGGCGATACCTGGGTTGCGATGGCTTGCGGGCGGCATTTTGTCAATCACGGAGTAGATACTGTCGAGCCGTTCAGCGCAAATTCGCACAAAGCAGGCCCGACGGAAAAAGAGGTCCAAACCTGGCCAAACTGGGCCCAATGGATAACGAACAAAGTCGGCATCGAGACCGTTAAATACTGGCATCCGACCGGCTGGGTCAACCAGAACTGGCTGACACACGTTATCTTCTATTCGTTGATTCCCCAATCATCATACGCAGACGGCGTAAGTTTTCCTTCCAATGCGCTGGTCTATTGGAAATTCGCTATTTACATATTGACGGTGATTTGTGTTTATTACACGGCTCGATTATTGGGTGTTA